>JADFJW010000004.1 GCA_022565235.1 Nanobdellota archaeon
ATAATGGAATACAAGGCAACTGGACTAACACAATATTCCAGATGGTTTATGTCAATGGCAGTTTAGATGATTTTGCAGGAAATACTAATGATTATTATGGAACTATAATCTTCCCTGTCAATTTTTCATTAGTACAGGAATTCTGGTGGATGCAAGATGAAACGGATTTACAGTCAAAACAAAATATTACTCAACAATGCGGTACAGATGCTTTTACTGCAACAACTACAACGCCATGTTGGAATTATACAAGCGGAGGAAGAACATTAATTCGGGTACCACATTTTAGCATTGTTGTGGCTGTAAATGATTCAGGTGCACCAACAATAACTGTAAATGTTCCATCTCCGAATCAAACTGTGAGTTCATTTGTATCAAGTATAACCGTTACATCGGATGCTGTATCTTGCGTATATTCAATAAATGGAACAGCTACGAATAACACAATGACATTGACAGGAACAACATGTTTGAGTGATCAAACAGAGAGCTTTAAAAATGCAGCAACAGCACCAAGTGCGTATAATATAACTTATACTGTTAATGACTCTTCTGGAAATGCTGTTCAGGGCGTATTAAGCTTTAATATTTCAGACACTACAGCACCAAACAACGGAACAAGTATAACCAGCAGTGGAACAACTACTGGAGCAACAATTACGGTAAACAGTGTAAACGAATCTATAACCAACATTACTCTTGTTTATGGAACAAGTGCAACAGCATTAAGTCTAAGAAAATCTGAGGTAATAACTGCAACAAAGTCTCCAAGTATAGGTAGTTTAGGAATAAGTACAGTTACAACTGCCGTTCTTTATTTTTATAATGTCACTATATGCGACTTCAATGATAATTGTAATACAACCAGTAATTTGACCTTTACCCAATCTGCAACAGCAGCAGGTACAACCACAACCACAACAACCACAACCGGTGGAGGATCCGGAGTGGCAATTGTAAGCAATATTGCAGATTCAAAAGCCCAATTATGGTCTACAATTCCAACAGGCTCATCTGTAAGCTTAAATATTGATAAAACAACAATAGCAGTAACTAGTGTTGAGGTTAATAATGTTAAATCTGATCTGAGGAATGTAGATTTAGAAGTTGCATCTTTAAAAGATAATCCGGTTTCAGCAGATGCGGCAGCGAAAGTGTACCAATACTTTAGGATAAATAAGAAGAATATAGTGGATAGCGATGCAGAGAGCTTAAAAATAAGCTTTAGGGTTACAAACTCATGGTTAACAGACAATGGATTGACATCAGGAGATATTTCATTGTACAGGTATAAGAGTGGATGGAATGAGTTAACTACAACAGTACTGGGGACAGATAGTACCTATGTCAATTATGAGGCAGATACTCCTGGATTCAGTTCATTCGCTATAGGTGTAAAGAGTAGTGTAGAGGTTCCAGAGGAAGCTCCAGAAGGAGAAGCTCCTGAAGAAGTTCCAGAAGGAGAGGTTGCACCTCCAGAACCAGTTGAGGCACCTACGCCAGTGGTAGCACCAGGTAAAGCACCTGTTGCATGGATAATAGCAGCAATTGTAATAATACTTGGAATAGTGTTGATAGTTCTATACCAGAAGAAGAAACAGCAACAGATTTAATTTTTCTTTTTTAATTAATTTTATTTATTCTTGGCAAATTTTTTATATATTTTTTAACTTGAATTAATTTCTTATTTGCTGTTTCCGGCTCGATAAATGCCAAATGAGCTACAATCATAATCAAGGAAAAGAATGTTATGTTTGAGAAGATTAAAATGCCGAAATTGAGCATTATCCCTGCAATAAGCATGTATTTTCTAGTGCGTTTGAGCCAGACTAGTATCGGAAATAAGAGTTCGGTAAGCAAGGTAGCATAAGTTAAGATAATTGTTAAAATTATGAGGCCAGCTGTAAAATTAAAACTAAATCTTGCAAAATGAGAATTAGCTAGAAAATAATAGATAGCTGTTCCATCTCGCCAGGTTACGCCTGTTTTTGGTAAAAAAGCAAAGAGATAGACTATTGCAAGCTGTATCTGCATGAGTCTTCTGGGCCATATATATCCTTGCTGCCATTCTTTATACTCTTTTGATGTTGAACTTTTACGTTTTTTTATGGAATCCAATGAAAGGCATTTTCCAGATGATGCTATTGCGAGGTAAAAGAGCATTAGCCTCATCAAGGTATCTCCTGAGTTAAGGACCAGGGTGTTTTTCTCATGAAATGAAGCTAATAATATGAATGCTATTATTGCAGAAGTTCTTGTAAATTTGCCTATTAAAAGCATTAAGGTGAATACAATCAGCAAGAGGTAGGATATTACCACATATTCCGGACTTCCGAAATAGTCGAGAATGGTGAATCTATATTCTGACCTCATCACATCAACACGTCCGGATAGGACACCCTCATCCGAAAAATAATCTACTACAAAAGGAAAATCGTTTATTAATGACAAAAGGAGCACTGTAGCTGTCAATATTCTTAATAACCCTAGGGTTGTATAATTCTCTTTTTTGAAGAAAAATTTGTAAATTGGGTTATTGTTCAGCTGCATCTTATGTCTCCGAGTGTTTCATAATTTATTTTAGCTTCCTCATTTTTTGGAGGCAAATTTATGTCCTTATATAAGATTTCCAGCGTAATTTCATAGCCTGGTTTGTAAATTTTGTTAAAATCTTTGCACAAGTAGATCAAATAGGCAGTGTTTAATCTTGGGTCTTTATTTGAAATAATATTGTCATTGAACTTCCTGAATCTGCTGAATAGAAAGGGCATTCCCTCTTTTGCATATGCCTGGAGATAAGGAATTGTTTTATTGTCGACTTCAATAATAATTCTAGTGGATGTTTCCTTGGTATAAACATCAGGAGAAAAAATGCCCCATGCCTGCCATAAGGACAAGCCGTACATATATGGTTTGAGAAAATCTATTGTTTTGTTTGGGATATTTATTTCAGTATTTAAGTTCCATATTATTATAGAGGTTATATGGAAAATTATGAAGACAAAGACTAATATTTTTTTGTCCATTTAATGTTTTTTATTCAGAAATCTATATAACTTTTTTGGTGTATTTACAAAATATAAAGAAAAAAATAAAAAAAGAATAAAGTAAGTATTTACTCTACTCTTCCTATTATTTGACCGGAGACCACATGTGATATACCACTGACGGCATTTGTATAACTTACATTTAAAGATTCACTAAATCTTGTATCGCTAGTAAGTCCACATATTATTGCTTTGAATGTTGCAGTCCCTCCGTTTTTTATTGTTTGTGCTACAGGGGAAGTACATGTACCTATTGCTATATTGACGCCTGTCATATCAAAGCCTAACCCGTTTCTTAAGAAAACAGTGACCCCTTCTTCGGCACCAGAAGCTACAACTTTAAAATCCGTACAAGAAATACCTGCAGGTAACTGGCATTTGGCAGGCAAGAACCTGTCAGGGCTTAAAACACCGAAATATGCTAATGCTCCAATCGCAACTAAAACAACTAAAATAGCCCAACCATAGGTCATCAAGAATTCCATGGCCGCCTGTGATTTTCTTAATCTGAACATTTGTTTTTCACCTCTTTATTTAATTATATCTTAATTTTTATTGTATCTTTGAATTTATTACACCATATGCGGTTTTTGTAAGATTAGTACGTTTTTCGGTGAACTTTATAATAACCTCACCCTTAAATGTCTCTTTTAAATCACCATTGTCACACCCTGTTACAATAAAAGTACTTTCATCTTCACTTGCCAGGGATTTACTGAAAGCAGTAGTACAGCCACCAATCTGGACGCTATCTATAACTATGCTTCTTCCAAGCCCATTTGAAAATATGATTGTTGATTGGCTAGGTTCAACTTTACTGCTTATGCAAGTGAATCCTGTTTCTATCAAACACTTTTCAGGCAGGAATTTTTCTGGACTTAGAACACCGAAATATGCTAATGCAGCAATTGCAGCTAAAACAACTAAAATAGCCCAGCCATAGGTCATCAAGAATTCCATGGCCGCCTGGCCTTTTCTGGACTTTGTCTGCAAATATTTCACCGATTATACCTCTTTTTATAGCTTTTATGCAATTAACTACTATTTAAACTTTACTTATACAGATTATGCACTAACTACTATTTAAATATTACTATTTTGTATACTAATATACTATAATATTCTAATATATGTATTGCAGTTTATATTAAGATTCAAACTAGGTGATAACTCCAATTAAGCTTCCCAAAACTTTATCTGCGACGAAAAAAAGCGTCACTGTTATGATCATGAATACAGGTATGTTCCTGAGCCCCAGCTTGGCATTACCGCTTTTTATTGTGGCCACTATTATTGCAGAGAAAAATGATGTTATTATTAAAGACACTACTGCAAATATTCTAAAGTCAGTATATTTGATGCCTGTACCTCCAAAAGATAGTCCAAAACCCGCAGTCGCTGCACCTGAGGCTCCCCCTAAATTTGATCCAAGACTTGATATTACCTGTATTAAAACCCCTGAAAGTGCAAACAATACGGGTGCAGCCGCTATAGATGCAACGGATATGAATATGACATATGTTGTTACATTGGCTGACATCTCTTTTCTCATAATCTTATTTTCCTGTATGTGTATTGCAATTTTATTTAGCAAATTTCCAATCTCGCCACCAGCTTCCAGCCCTTCTATTAATAAGCTGAGGGATCTTTTTAATAAAACAGAATCGTACTTGTCAGCGAACTTTTGCAAAGCGGTTTTTAGATCTTCCCCCCGCATGGTTTCTTTCGCTACTGTCTCTATTTCCTTTGCAAGAACCCCAAAGCGCGGCCTTACAGCGTACCATAATGCTCTGTCTATGGTCATGCCTGCCTTGATATTAGATGCAGTCAGCTGCAAAAAATCCGGAAGAACATCCTCGATAGTGACTTTTCTCTTAAATATCTTCAAGTCAACAAAAATATAAAAGAAAACCCATAAAATAAAAATCAATATAATAAAAACCAGGATCCAGAGGGTAACTATCGATAATAATATTGTTGTCCAAGTAATTCCTAAAGTAACTGAAAAATGATATATTAAGAAAGCTGATATGCCCAGGTTTATTAAGACAGTCGCATTAAAAAGTTTTTTTGATAATGATTCAGGAGCTATTCCTAAACCGGCCCGTTCAAGATAAAACTTAAGCTTGTGTCGCCTTTCCAGAACTCTTACCCTCTTTTTTTCCTGTTTTTTTATTTCCTTTTTATAATATTCAATTCCTTTCCCTTCCCCTTCTATTTTCTTTTTTTTGAAAAATCCAAGGATATTTAATTTAGGCTTTGTTTTTTTTTGCTCAGCTTCCGGTTCTTTTACTTTTTCAGCTGCCTTATCAGTTTTTTGTTCTTTCTTCAGAAATTTCTTTAAATCAGGTATGCGTAGTTTAAACATTTTCAAAAGTCAATTGCCGGTCTTGAGAATTTTATTATTGAAAGAAACATAAATTGAATGAAACCTAATAATCCTGCTATTACCATGAAAATAGTAAGACTAAGCTCAAATTCTATGAATGAAGAAAGGACAACTAGGATAGTTATACCCAAAGATGGCAGAATTACCGCTATTATCATGTAAAACATTGCAAATGGATTTAATTTCTTGCTGTACTTATTTACTTCTATCCTCTGTTCGCGGGCTATTTGCTCTAACACGGATGACAATGAGCTGGAAATATCAGCGCCTGTCCTTATGGAGTTAAGTATCTGCCATAATAACCTTCTGAAATCATTAGAGGGTATATACTCTATGGCTTCTGTTAATGCATCTTCCATGCTCGTTCCAAGATCAATTTTATTTAATATTTCTTTAAAATATCCGCCAATAACCTCATAATTTTTTGCTACATTAGCAATCGCATTATACAGGGACACACCGGATTCCAGTTCTATTATAAGATGCCGCCCTGCAAATACGATTTCTCTGCTTATTCCTTTTTCTTTTTTTGATATTTTAACGTCAGGAAGCTTTAATAAATAAGAGAAAAATATGAAGAATATAATCGGTATGAATATAACCATTATACCCTTAAGAACATCGAATTTCGCCAGAATTAAGGTGAAGGCGATTGCAAGTCCCGTCGTCATGTAAAAAGCAGAGATGAATGTACGCTTAACGAATTCCTCCGGCTTGTAGTTCATGCCTGATTTCTTTAGGCTATGCTTTATATTCGGGAGATTTCTTGCAATTATCTGGAAAATAGGAAATGCCATTCTACAATAAATTTTATTATTTGCCTTTGGTAAGTTATTTATACAATTTAAAGATAAGGAGTGATTAAGTAATTCATTTAAATTCCTGTTTCTCTTCTTCTTTCTCAACTAGAGAAAATGGAACCTGGTCATACAAAATTCTGAGTCCCTTGTTATCAATTGTAATTGGATATACATCTAAGCTGTGGTCCTGGCCCCTAATCTTTGCCACTGTCAAAATCCTCTCAAAGTAACTGCCTTTTCTTACCCTGCTTAATATTATAAAGCCTTCAAACACAAAATCCATCATTTCATATTCTAATCTGTCTAAGTCTGTCACCTTTCTTTCAGATGATACTAAAAAGGTAACTCCGGCCTTTTTCATTTTTTGTATGAACATCATGACTTGTCTGCGGAATTCGATTGTATTGCCGTCATGCCTTGGATACAGGTATTCGAAGAATATTAGAGAATCAAGAGCAACCCTTTTGATATTTTTTTTCTTGATCAGGTCCAGTAAACCTGTAATTGATGCTATCCCCCCTTTAAGCGTAGTAAGAGGTTTTTCAACAAGAAAAATTTTCCCTTTCTTTTCCATACTCTCAAAATCCATATTAAAATTTTTTGCATTTGCTCTTAAATCAGAAAGACTTTCCTCTGTTGCAATAAAAATTCCGTTTTCATTGTATTTTTTTGCGCCATAGTATATAAATTGCAAAGCCATTATTGTCTTTCCAGTTCCAGGAGCCCCGGTAATCAATATAGAAGAATTCTTTCTTAAGCCCCCTTTTAGAATCTGGTCCAGGCCGCTTATGCCCGTCTTAATCTTTTCTACCATCATATCACCCTTTTTTATAATCATTGAAAATACTACTATAAAAACCTTATGTTTACCGGACTTTTCTTTAGCAATGAAAATATTTATAAATGAACTAATCTACTGATATTGCATGCAAGGGAATATCAGAAACGGATTAAGTGCATGACTTATTCTTTTTTTATTAGTTATAAATCTAAACTTAGAGGTTAAAATGCAAATAACCGAAAAACAAAAGTATCAATTGAAGAAATTCATAAAAGAACTTGAGCAGCATAGGGGCAGGCATACAGAGTTGGTATCAGTTTATATCCCTCAAGATTATGACATCATAAAGATCATTAATCATCTGGAGCAGGAGAAGGGCACTGCCACCAATATTAAATCTACTTCAACGAGGAAGAATGTTATAGATGCTTTGGAAAAGATGACACAGCATTTGCGCTTGTATAAACGGACTCCTGAAAATGGTCTGGCTGTTTTCTCCGGAAATGTTGCAAAAAGAGAAGGCCAGCAGGATTTCCAAGTCTGGAGCATTGAGCCGCCTTTACCCCTGAATACAAGAATATACCGGTGCGACAAAGAATTTGTTCTTGAATTATTAAGGGATATGCTTGATATTAAAGAAGTTTATGGCCTAGTTATTGTTGATAGAAGAGATGCAAACATCGCTTATCTTAAAGGCAAAGTGATAGTCCCTTTGGCAAAAACACATTCTGAAGTACCCGGTAAGACGCGTGCCGGCGGCCAGTCAGCTGCCAGGTTTGAAAGAATAAGGGAGGGCGCAAAAAAAGACCACTTTAAAAAAGTAGCAGAATATATGAAAGACAGTTTTTTAGGCAATAAAAATCTGAAAGGTATAATTATCGGCGGTCCCGGACCGACGAAATATGATTTTATAGATGGCGGTTATATAACGACCGAGGTCAAAAACAAAATAATAGCAATAAAGGATTTGAGCTATACTGGAGATTTTGGGCTGAGAGAACTTGTTGAGAAAAGTGATGATGTCCTGGCAAAAGAAGAGATAATTACAGAGAAAAAGATCATGAGCAAATTTTTTGAGCTTTTAGCGACAAAGCCCAGAACTGTCTCTTATGGCTCTGATGAAGTGATGAAAAATCTGAAATTGGGAGCAGTTGATACACTTCTATTGTCAGAGAGACTGGATGACAAGAAAATGGAAGAGTTTGAAAGCGAAGCGAAAAAAGTAGGTACGGATGTTAAAATTATTTCTGTTGAGACCGTGGAAGGGGTACAGTTGAAGGATATGGGCAAGGTTGCCGCTATTCTAAGGTACGAGGTGCATGGCTAGTGTCTATAGCGGAAGAGGCATTTAAAGAGCTGTTTCCGGAAAAAACTCCGGATAGTTACCAATTAAAAATAAGATATACTGATAAATTCAAACCTTATAATGCTAATGTACGATATACTAAAAATTCTTTACAATTTAATCTGAGCAAGAAATGGAGAAAAGTAAGCAAAGAAATACAGATGGGACTTATTCAGGGATTAATGCTCAGAATTTTTAAAGAAAAAAATAATACCATTAATATTGATTTATACAACAGCTTTATGAGAAATCTGCATATCAGTATTCCAAAAACAAATTTTGACCCGATATTGGAAAATTCGTTCAATGGAGTAAATGAAACATATTTCTTTGGTTTGATAGAAAGACCAAATTTAGTCTGGCACAACTCAATAAGAAGGCTCGGGAGCTATGAATATGGAACTGATACAATATCCATAAGCCATGTTCTTGATAATGATGAAGATTTGCTTGATTATGTCATGTATCATGAGATGCTGCACAAAAAGCACAAATTCCATAATCATAATGGGAGGACACATCATCATACCCATGAGTTTAAAGAGATGGAAAAGAAATTTTCTAATAGTGGAGAGATGGAAGAAAGGATCAAGAAGTTGGTTAGGCATAAAAGCAGGAAGAGATTTGTTTGGTTTTGAAACTTATAGTTTCAAAACCTTTAAATATGATTCCCTGTTCTCAAGTTTATAGGGTGATATGATAATGAGTTCAAGGCTTCTGCCTTTGGCAGCGATGGAGAAAATACTCAAGCAATCTGGGGCTAATAGGGTATCAGACAAAGCAAAAGTAGCGTTGAAAGCTACTATTGAGGATATTGCTGAAGGAATAGCTACAAAAGCAGTTAATCTTGCAAAGCATGCTGGCCGTGTTACAGTAAAAGCAAGCGACATAAAACTTGCGGCAAAAAGCTAATATAAACATTTATAAATCTCTTATCTAATCTTCTAATGATTAATTAAATATCGGTGATTTTATGGCAACGAAAATACAAAGCGTAGGCAGCCTGCAAAAAGGCAGTTCTATTATTTTGGAAGGCACTGCTTGCAGAGTTGTTGATATTCAGGTTTCAAGGCCCGGAAAGCACGGCCATGCAAAAGTAAGGCTGACGGCAGTAGGCCTTGTTGATGATAAAAAAAGAATTGTTGTAATGCCCGGGCATGATAGTGTGGATGTACCTATAATCGAGAAAAAGTCAGCACAGGTGTTATCTATCCAGGGGAATACTGCAAATGTAATGGACTCTGAAAGCTATGAAACATTTGATTTAAGGATTCCGGAAGAGCTTAAAGATGAAGTTGCTGAAGGAGTAAATGTTATGTACTGGGTAATATTGAATGATAAAGTCATGAAGCAAGTAAAACCTCAAAATTGATATTTAATGGCTTGATAATAAAAAATACTAAACAAAAATGGTAAAACAAAAAAAATCAGAGATTTTTAAGCTTAACACAAATAACACGAGAGGTGTTTATTTTGGTTAAGTTTCCAGAAGCTAATATAAGGAAGTATGGGAGTGTTTTTGTCTGCAAAAAATGCAGCATTAAAATCAGGGCCCAGAATATGAAAATAATTCAAGGCAAGGTTAAATGCAGGAGATGCCATGGCAAGAAGTTTAGGGCTGTCAGGAAAAAGTAAGTATTTTGTCTTGTTAAATACTTACTTTTAACCTCCCCATTACGAGACACACAACGATATGTGTCCACCCTAACACGTGATGAAGAGATTGCATAACCAGCTTGATGTGTGAAAGAAAAAATGAGTTTAGATTCAATCGTTTCTGTTATCTTTCAATTTAAGTTTCCTATTATCTTTTATTCTTTAGTTCTTTTATTTGTTTATATCAACAGAAAGAAATTTGATATTATCGGAAAGTTTATTTTCTTGTATAGGACGCAGTTTGGGATTAATTTTATGAAGTATGTGGCTAACAGAGCGAGAAAGCCAATAAAAATTTTAGGTTACATAGGAATTGTTTTCGGATTTATCGGAATGATTTTTACTTTTATATTGATCCTGATTTTGACATATAAATTATTATTGAATGTTCCAGGTGCCGGAGGTGCCAGCCCGGTCATCCCCGGTTTGCCGATAGCCGGGACTGGATTGATTTTTCCATTGATAAGCGGATGGATTGCAATTTTTATAATAGTGGTAGTGCATGAATTTTCTCACGGCATTGTTGCAAAAGCACATAATATTAGGATTAAGAACTCAGGAATAGCATTTTTTGGCCCAATTTTAGGGGCGTTTGTAGAGCCAGATGAGAAAAAATTAGTCAAACAGAAGGATTCTGTCCAGCATTCTGTTTTTGCAGCAGGACCTTTTTCAAATTTAATCCTGACGGTAGTCGCTTATCTGATACTTGTACTTGTTTTTGCACCGCTGGCAAACAGTTTAGTCGACTCTTCAGGCATCATAATATCCCCTCAGCCAGGACTTCCGGCTGAGAGAACAGGAATCACTAATTTTACAACCATTAACCAGGTCAATGGAGTTGAGGTAAGTACTGTCCGGGAATTTCAGGATGTCATGGAAGGTATAACTCCTGGAGAGGTAGTTACTTTAACTTCTGAAAAAAGATCTTTTTCTATTACGACAATTGAAAATCCGGAGAAACCTTCCCGGGCTTATTTGGGCGTGTTTGTCCTGGGAGAGGATAAGCATTTAAAAAATCAAAACATATTCACAACTATAATTTATAGGATCCTTAGCTGGTTTGTGGAGCTTCTGGTCTGGGTGGCCTTTCTTAGCATTAATATCGGCCTGATAAACCTTTTACCTATCTTTATAACCGATGGTGCAAGGATGCTAAAGGTTGCATTTGACAGGATCATCCCTAATAAAGATAAGAGAATGTCCCTTTGGCTGTTCATAAATTGGCTGTCAACATTCTCATTGATCCTCTTGGTATTTCTGCCGTTTTTTAGATGGTTGGGGACAAGTTTATCTGTCCTATTAACAGCACTGTTTATATAAATACTCAGAATAAATAATAATATTTATAAAAAAACAAATTAATAAGAAATAAATATGGCTGAGATATGGATAAATATTCTTGCAGGGTTTAAGGAGATATTCTCAGCACCATTTAGGGACCCTTCTATATTGTGGCTTTTGATCCCCATTATGATGTTCTGGTTTGTTCTTGAAATCTATTTTGATAAGTACAAAGGAGAGAAAATAGGCTGGAACACTGCTTTGGGTTATGGCTTAAGTATGTTTTGGATCGTTGTAATCAGCCTTAAAACACTGTTTGAGAATAATTTTGAGTTGTTCAGTATAGACAAACTCTTATTCCTGATATTAATTGCATTATATTCAGTATTCATTATTTATGTTTCATTTACCCACAGATTAAAAGAGAAAATATTTTTTTTATTTGCATCACCAAGTCTGATATACTATCTTTTCGGAATTGCAATTTTGCTGGTGCATGACCTTATTAGTTTAAGTCTTTGGGTGATTATTGATTTAGTTATACTTTATATTATCATTTTGATAATAGAATTCATTTTGAGGAAACTAATTCCGGTAGCACCTAGTGGTTCTGGAACTGAGGATACTGGAATAGGAAATACAGGACTGGGTGATATTGGAAAATTCTAGATAGAATTATTTCTTCTTGTCAAAATACTCTTTAACCTTTTCATTGCTAGTAGGCTTTGCATTGTCCCCTAAGCCATAATATATTTTTTCTGCTTCCTGACCCCAGGAATAATCCCCTTTTTCTTTCTCTATTTTGCTTACTTTGAATTCTCCCAGACTAGTGCCCTTTTTTAGATGGTAGTATATGCTCCTCATAGTGACTTTAGGAAATATTGCAATATAAACTTTGTAGATCTCGTAACCATAACCCTGTTTCATAAAATAAAGAATTTCCACAATATTCTGCCTTATTTCAGATTTTACAGGGCGTCCTTTTGGCATAAGGCATTAAATTGAATAAATAGTATTTATAGTTTTCTATATGGAAAATAAGTATTATCAAAAACAAATAATTTTTAAACTACTAAATTTTAACTTTTACTATGTCAAAATTCAAGCATACCTTGTTGGCAATTGCAATAGCCATAGTATTTGTGCTCTTTGTGGGTTTTGGAATATCTACTTTCTATAAGACTCCTAAGTATGAGGATTTTTGTGGAGAAAGGGAGAAATTTATTGATACAGTTACAGAACAAAAATGTGATGAAGTCGGTGGAAAATGGAATTCAGGAGATTTTGCAAGACCCATAGCAAGAATTGAAAGCAATCAGCTATTGTGCACTAAGACCTCAGAAAAAGACGATGCAGTTACTTTAAATTGCCAAACTCAGGAAGAATTAGATAATAGAGGTTATTGCGATAGAGATTTCTATTGCAGAGGTGAATTTGATGATGTTAGGGAAATCTACAACAGAAATGTTTTCATTGTAGCAACAGGAATTGGGATAATAACCTTAATAGTCGGTTTTGCTTTAGGGATGGCCAGTGTCAGTTCCGGCTTGATGGGCGGCGGAATTTTAGCAATAATTTACGGAACAATAAGGTACTGGTCTGATCTGCCGGATTATGGCAGATTCATAATTTTAGGGATTACATTAATAATTTTGATATGGCTGGGTTATAAGAAAATAACGAAATAGTTCAACATTTTTATACATAGTATTGAGGGAGATCTAGCACCTTATTTATTCTTTTTGAAAATTGTTCAGAACTCAACTTTCAAGGACTATCTTTTTCTCTTTAATTTTTGTTCTTGTTTTAATATAGCGATAGTTGTTTTTATTACTGTGTCTGGGTTCAAGGATATAGAATCAATGCCGCATTTTACTAGGAATTGTGCAAAATCACTGTGGTCTGAAGGACCTTGGCCGCAAATTCCTATCTTTATCTTATTTCTCCTCGCTTTTTTAATCACTTCTGCTATCCTGTCTTTGACAGCAGGGTTCCTTTCATCGTAAAGTCTGCTTATAAGTTCTGAATCCCTATCTAAGCCAAGTGTCAATTGTGTCAGATCATTGCTTCCGATGCTGAAACCGTCAAAAATCTTTGCGAAATCATCTGCCAGAATGATATTTGATGGTATTTCACACATCATATACACCTCTAAACTATTTTTTCCCTGTACAAGGCCATGTCTTTTCATTTCTTTGATGACAAGCTTCCCTTCTTCAACAGTTCTGCAGAATGGGATCATCAGTTTAATGTTAGTTAAACCCATTTCTTCTCTCGCTTTTTTCATTGCTTTGCATTCCAAACCAAAAGCTTCCCTGTAATTTCCGGTGTAATATCTGGAGGCGCCTCTCCAGCCTAACATCGGATTATCTTCTTTCGGCTCAAATTGCTGGCCACCAATCAAGTTGGCATATTCATTTGTTTTAAAATCAGACATCCTGACAATAACATCTTTCGGGTAGAAAGCAGCTGCAATCATTGCCACTCCTTGCGCAAGTTTTTCAATAAAGAATTCAGTTTTATTTTTGTAAGCAAATGTTAATTCATTAATGATTTTTTTAACCTTTTTATCTTTTAATCTGTTGAAATACAGCAATGCCAATGGATGAACTTTGATGTAGGAGCTTATGATAAATTCTTCTCTTGCCAAGCCAACGCCATCATTTGGTATGAAAGAGAATTCGAAGGCTTGATCGGGATTACCAACATTCATCATTATCTGCGTTTTTGGCCTTTTTAGTTTTTTTAGGTTATGCTTTTGAATGTTAAACTTTAATTTTCCTTTGTAAACATTTCCAACCTCGCCTTCCGAGCAGCTTACTGTGATATCCTGGCCAGTTTTTACTACTTCTGTTGCATTCTCAGTGCCGACTATTGCCGTAATACCCAGCTCGCGGGCAATGATCGCTGCATGCGCAGTTCTACCTCCTTTGTTTGTAACGATTGCAGCCGCAATCTTCATTATCGGCTCCCAATCAGGGTCTGTTTTTTTCGTTATCAGAACCTCCCCTTGTTTAAAACTTTTTATATCCTTCACATCCCTTATTACATGCGCTTTGCCGGATGCTATTGTTGTTCCAATACTTAACCCGGTTATTATAACCTGACCTTTTTCTTTTAAATTATATTCTTCAAGAATATTAACATCCTTTTGGCTCTGTACTGTTTCAGGCCTTGCCTGGACAATAAAAAGCTGTTTTGTTTTTCCGTCTTTTGCCCATTCCATGTCCATGGGCTTGAACTTATGAGCTTTTTTTGAGTAGTGATCCTCTATAATTACAGACCATTGCGCTAATTTTAGAATTTCATCATCACTTATGCAAAAATTTTTTCTTTGCGATTCCTGAACCTTGATGTTTTTTGTCACTGCTTTTTTGTCATAAATCATCTTTATTTTTTTTGCACCTAATTTCTTGCTTATTATGGGCTTGAAGCCTTTTTTGAGGGTGGGCTTAAAAACATAAAACTGGTCAGGATTTACAGTTCCTTTGACGATGTTCTCTCCTAAACCATAAGCTCCGGTTATTAATACTGCATTTCTGAAACCAGTTTCTGTATCGATAGAAAACATTACACCGGAGCTTGCTAAATCTGACCTGACCATCTTCTGGACTCCGATGCTTAATGCAACCTTAAAATGGCTAAAGTGTTTATCAACTCTGTAAGAAATTGCCCTATCAGTAAATAAAGAGGCAAAGCATTTTTTGCATGCCTCTAATAAAGCTTTTTCTCCTTTGATGTTAAGGTAGCTTTCCTGCTGGCCTGCGAAACTAGCGTCTGGCAGATCCTCTGCTGTTGCACTGCTCCTTACTGCAACATCAGTGTTTGGACCGTATTGCCTGCATAATTTTTTGTAAGCCTTTGCTATAGCCTCTACCATTTCATCAGGGAAATCCGCTTGTAAAATAGTTTCCCTCACTTTTCTTCCTCTGTCAGCAAGGTCCTGCATGTTATGCGTGTTTAAACCTTTGAGAATCTGCTTTATTTGTTTCTCTATTTTTGCTTTTTTCAGCAAATATCTGTAAGCATATGCGGTAACTGCAAAACCGTTAGGGATGTTGATATGTTTTTTTGTTAAATTGAGGTACATCTCCCCAAGAGAAGCATTTTTTCCTCCAACTAATGGAACATCATCTATCGTTAAGTCTTTGAACCAAAGAATAAACTCTTTTTTTTTGCTCATTCAACTGCCTCTTCCAAAATAATAAGAGAAAGGTTATTTAAATGTTTTTGGTTTGTTAATTATTTTTATAAGCTTAAATTTTCTTTTTGATTATTTTTATTGGTCTTTTCTTCATGATTTTTAAGGCTTCGTTGTACTTTAGGAGCTTTTCTTTTGCACCATGATGCTGTATGACGGATTCCGCGTTAGTCATGCCTAGCCTCATTGCAAACTCAATGTCGTTTTTTCTTATTATGCCGCATAAGAATGAAGATGCGAAAGCGTCTCCTGCACCCGTTGTTTCTACAATCTTGACATTAGTTGGTTTTCCATAGTAAATATGGTCATTATTATAGACATAAACGCCTTTTTTACCATCAGTAATTGCTATAACATCCGGGCCTAATTTATTTAATTTTTTTAGCAGTTTTTCTATCTTATTTTTTCCAACTAAGATACATGCTTCTTCTTTATTTAGAACCAAAATATCTGTTTTTTTCAGTATGTTTCCTAAATAAGATGGACCTTTTTTTGCTAGATAGGAACTTATATTGAACGCAATCTTTATTTTATTTTTAGAAGCATAATTTGCTATTTTTTCCAGTGTCCTGAATGATTTTCCCATCAGAGATGAGAAATAGAACCATTTTGTCTTTAATTTTTTTAAATTTATTTCATTGAACCCTAAATCATTGTTTGAGCCCCTGAATGATAGGATAGTTCTATCGTGTTTTTTGCTGTCCAGGACTATTGAGTAACCGGTTCTTCCGGTTTTTGATCTAATTATTAAGGATGTGTTTACCTTTTCCTCTTTTAATTGCTGGATAACCCTTTTTGAATTGTATTTTGAGCCTATCTTTCCTAAGAAAGCGACTTTGTGGCCCAGCCTTGCAAGAGAAACAGCAGTGTTTGTGCCACCGCCTCCTGTTGTCAGGACCAGCTCTTCCATAAGAATTTTAGCTCCGACCGGATATGCTATGCACTCTTTGTTCTTTTTATCATGTATCATCTCGCAGAACTCTGTCCTGGCAAGAGCGTCTACGGTAGCGGAGCCAACAGTAATTACATCGTACATAATCTTGCTTTGATTTTAAGAATTTAAATAGTTTTTTGTTTATCTTATGTTATCAAGAATCTCATGCGCATCAATGCTTGTTATGGATTCCTTTATCTTTTCCCAGTCTTTTCCTAATTTTGTTGAGAAGAAGGTAAGCATCATGTCTTTTTCCTGGTTTGAGATCCTTGCGTTCCTGTCAGCCTCTATCAATCCATAAGGATAACCGACAAAAACAGCATCTTTGCAGTTGTTTGAAATCAGATTTATTACTTCATTAATATATTGTTTTTGCTCTTTGTATATCTCAAACCTGAATATGTATCTTGAGCTTTCATGCAGTTTTGCGAATGACATTTCTGCTTTGTGGTTGCTAGTTTTTATCTCTGCAACCGGATGATAAAGCCATTTTCCATCAATATTGAATTTATTCAAGGCATTTGCAATAGAATTTCCTTTGTCCGTCATCAATGTTGTTGTTTTGCTCAATCCGCAGACAATAATATTTTTTTCTTCTGCTTGTTTGTACAATCCATCAAAATATTTCCGTTCATTAGTGTATGTGCATTGCAGTGAGCCGTCCAAGACGATGATATCGCCCTTTTCAAGCAATCTTGCCACTGTTTCTGCTGTTTTTATCTCTGAAAACCTTCTGATTACATTGGAAACATTTGAAATGCTTGCCCTGGTTATACCTTGCTTTATCGTTTCATCTAAAGAGCTTAGAAATAAATCATCCTTATCCGGAATGAAGTTTTCATTGCCCCCGATAATATTGCAATTGTAGAATATTTCATTATCTTTTTCTTTTGCATTGACAAAAACATAAAAATCATGCTTTTTTGAAGTTATTCTCTTATTTTCCTTATAGATCGTGTAATAGATCCTTATTAGGTTTAAAGAGAAATTCGAGGATTTTATTATTTCAGCAGAACCTCCGTCAATGAAGGCTATTTTGTTTTTTGAATCTGATTTTTTTATTTCCTTGAAATTATTTTTGTCAAAATTGAATGGTTTGTAGTTTGCATCCGAGAACTGGATATGATTATCTTTAATGTTAGAGATATTGTTCTTTACTAATGATATTATTTGGTCGTAGATTTGGTGCATTTCCATTAGGATTGTGTTTGACTATATAAAAATCATGCGGTTTGGAATTGCTTTGGTCGTAAACCCCATGTTTTGGCTATAAAGTAAGAGTCATAGAATTCGTAATGCAGATTTGTAACACATTTCAATGATTTAGTATGGTTGACGAGCAAACGTTTTTATAGAATACCTTATTAATAGATAATTAGTGATGTAAATTATAAAATATAAGGTATTGTGTAAAAAGTGTAAGACCTATTTTACGAATTATCCTCTCCATTCGGGGATATGTGAGAAGTGTAGAAAAGAGATATATAAAAAAATTAAGAAACCTATTTAAACATTGATTCTTGATGGATGTAGGCATGGGGCAGCAAGAAGTATTTACTTTCCTTAAAAAGAACAGGAATAAATGGTTTACATCAAGACAGATAGCTGATAAGCTTAAGGTATCTTACGGCTCTGTTAGCGTTAGCTTAATGATATTAAGGCAGAGTGAACAAATTAAATTCAAAAAGAATAAGCTACGCACCAAAACACCTGGGAGAGTGGGAAAATTTGTTTATAGGCATAAATAATTAACCAAAATCAACTTTAGGAACATCTTCAGTTCCTGGCTGGGATTCGAAGAATGGCTGTTTTTCCAGTCCAAGCATATTGGCAATTATTACTGTAGGAATTTTCTTTATTTTTACATTGAAGACCTTAACTTTGTCGTTGTATCTGTTCCTGGCAACTGCAACCCTGTTTTCCGTGCCTTCAAGCTGGGCTTGTAAGTTCAAAAAATTTTCAGTTGCTTTAAGTTGAGGGTAGTTTTCAACATTTATGTTTAGGCCAGAAAATGTTGAAGCTGCAGAATCAATCTGGTTCATCGCGGCAAGCGTCTCTTGCTGGGTTTTTGCATTTTTTAAGGCTTCTCTTGCAGCAACAGCGCGTGTTCTTAATGCTGCTATCTCAGTTTGCGTCTCTTTTTCGAATTTAACTGCTCCTTGGACTGATTCAACCAAGTTAGGTATTAAGTCCGCTCTCCTTTGGTATTGTGTTTCAATGTTAGCGAAGCTTTCCTCAACCTCAGCAGATGATCTGATAAGGCCATTATACAAACCCACAAACCACAGGACTATTATTAAAAGAAAAATACCTATGCCTATCAAAATTTTCATACTATTACTTAATTTTTTGGCCATAAGATCTCACTCTTAAAACTCTATTTTATCCACTATACTTATTAACTTTTCTAATAACTCAATCAATTCTTTGATAAATGTTTCCAAATCCTGTTTCTTTATTGTATCTTCCCTGATTTTTCGGAAAATTTCCATGTTGACATTATAGCTTTTTTCCACATCTGAGTATAATGGAAATAGATCACTAGCAGGTTTAATATCTTTCATGAAAAGCAAGCCGTATAATAACGGCATTAAGGTTGGTACTGCAGATTTGAGCAATAGCTTTAGGTCTTTAGGCCTTTTTATTCCAATATAATTTTCCCTTAAATGAATCAGTTTAGACCTTAACTCAAATTCTATTTGCGTTCTGACATGCTTTTTATCTAGCTTTACATTATTTAACACATCAATCCCATACAATAGCTCATGCGGATATATCATATCCAGGATTTCCAATGGAAATACATCGTTGCTGTCCTTCAATCCGGATTCTGTGAATAATATCGGCACTACTTTTGATTTTTTTGAGAAACTAAGAATAATAGGCTTTAATTTGTTAAGATCGCTAAAAGTCAGCTGTTTAGTCACTATAAGTATATTGTTAGGCTCGCCTTCCGTGCCATACTTTATGATAGACACTAGATTATCTTCTAATTTTTCTTTACATTCATTTATTAAATTTTCATACATTTTAACCTCCACTTTAAAATGATCCGGAAAATCCTCCTCCACCGGAAAATCCTCCACCGAAACCTCCTAAACTACCTCCAATCCCTCCACGGCTAAAACCACTGCCAAAGCCCATGAACATAAGCGGCATAAAACCCATCCTTCTTCTTCTGTTATTTTTGCTGTATACTCCTCCCCCAATTGAAGAAGAGATGAATAAAAAGAGGAAGATAAAGTACAATAAGTTGCTAAAGCCAAAACTGGATCTTCTGTTTGTGTAAGTTGCCCTGAACTTAGAGACTACTTCTTCATTATTTGCCACAAACTCATTGATGATTAGTGTAGCTTGTATAAGCCCTTTGCCGAATTCTCCATTTTTAAAGAATGGTTCTAAGGCCTTTACTCCAATTTGCCGTGAATCAAGGTCGGTTATAGTTCCTTCTAAACCAAAACCTACTTCTATGCGGTATAATCTTTCAGTTGGAGCTATTAAGATCAATAAGCCATTATCTATATCTTTTTTACCAATGCCTGCTTTTTCGAACAACTCAACAGCATATGTCTCAATATCTAAGTTTTCTAATGAATCTACTGTTACAATAGCAAGTTCCACAGTTGTTGTTTGTTCTATCTGCTGCGCTAAAGAATTTAATTGCGCTTCTGATACATCATCTATAATATCTGCATTATCAGTTACAAAATTTCTTAAATTCGGATAATTTTGAGAATAAACTAAGTTTATCGACAGGATAAATATAAATGTAAAAAGTATCAGTTTTTTCATATTACTGAGCAGAATCGGTTTATTGTATATAAATTAGGGTGGTTATATAAACTGCAGTGTTGGGAGAGCTTATATGACTAATAAGTCATTCCCACAAAAAACCTCATACAGAACCTATATCTCTCAAGCAGTTCAATATCAGATCCTGGCAGGACCTGAGCATCTGCTTTAGACGCTCGTCTTTTGTCGCTTTCTTTATCTGGTTTATCCTGTCAAGGATCTGCCTGAAGAACCTTATTAAATCCCCTTCCAGGAGATTCGTATTTTCCATGATATCAAATATGCTCTTGTTGTGACAGCATGGGTGTATCAATGAGGTTAAAGGATAAAGGTCGTTGAACCTGCTTTCTTTACGGGTGTAGCTGTTTCTCATCAAAGAATCATCCAGCTGCTTGAGAAGATCAGAAGGGTATTCTTCGTAGAACTCTGTCTTTTCCCGGGATTCATAGCAGATGCATGCCAAAATCATGAGAATCTGGTACTCATTTAGGTTAAGGTAGAACTCAGTTGCGAACATCTCTCCAATCAATATTTCATCAGCATATATCTGGGAGGAAAATTCTCCTTTGGCCGTTAATTTATTCCCTTTTACGTAATTTAATTTTTCCAATCTCTTTTTTGTTTTTTCAAATCTGTATGCAAACATATTCCTTTTTATCGTTGCATAACCTTTCCCGTATTTCTGGAAAGTAAAGAAGTTGTTCTTTAATATGCTGTCAATTTCGTCTTCTTCATGATTTTTTATCAGGTTTAGGATTGTGTTTACGGATAACTTGAATTGGGAGAGGATGGGATCTACATCTATATCTGTTATTTTTTTTATTAAGTTGTAATCAAAATCCCTTCTGTCTATCATCGCATATACAAAACCTTCCTTATCAATCCCTCTTCTTCCTGCTCTTCCAGCGATCTGGAAATACTCTTTGGAGTTCAGAAAGCGAAAATTAACGCCGTCAAATTTCCTTAAGGATTCAAAACACACTGATTTTGCGGGCATGTTAATCCCGACTGCAAAAGTTTCTGTGGTATACAGGACTTTGATCAACCCTTTTCCGAACAATTCTTCAATCATCTCTTTTATTATTGGTATCAATCCTGCATGATGGAAAGCTATGCCATACGGCAGGGTTCTCAATAATAGTTTTGAGGATTCTAACTCTTTTATCTCTTTTGAGGAGGATTCTAACTTGTTTCTTACAAAAGTCCTTATTTCCGGATTTATCCTGAATATGTCTGCTTTCATGAGCTGATAAGCATTGTCCTGGCATTTTTTCCTTGAGAAATTGAAGAACAAGCAAGGAAGCTTGTCTTTGATATTTTTTATCAGGTCTACATGGTCCGGCGCTTTTAGCCTTGGCCTTCTGAACCTACTTCTGCCTCTTATGTACTTATAGTCCGGAATATCTGCAACGTCCTTTATTTCCCTTAAGGAGGTTATTCCGAGTTCTGAGTCGAAAAACTTTTTTTCTAACGGCACTGCCCTTCGGTCATGTGTTATTACATCTACTTTATGCTTTTTTATAGCTTCTATCCATTCTGCAAATTCTTTTGCATTTGGGATGGTTGCTGACAGGCAAAGAAATCTTATTTTAGGCTTTGAGAATATTATGGATTCTTCCCACACATAACCTCGTTCTATATCATTTATGTAATGTATCTCATCAAAAACAACATAAGAAATAGTGTCCATTATAGGGTCTTTGCTCAGGGCCATGTTCCTGTATATCTCTGTTGTCATGATCAGGATTGGGGCTGATGGATTTTTTACTATATCTCCTGTCAGCAATCCTATCTTTTCTTTCCCGTAATCTTCGCAAAAATCCTTGTACTTTTGGTTTGATAATGCCTTGATGGGCGCTGTGTAAATCACCTTTATCCCTTTTTTGATGTCTTTATTTATTATGTAGTCTGCTATCAATGTTTTTCCGGAACCGGTTGGAGCAGAAACTACAACAGAATGATTGTTTTCTATTGATTGTATAGCTTCTTCCTGGAACTTGTCCAGTAAAAGGCCTTTGTAGTGCATAATGCTTAGAATTAGTTTATGTTTAATAATGGTTTTGAAAAGTAATTTTTTCAATAGTTATAATTTTCTTGAGCATAATCATATGCGCCTTCTTTTGCAATTACAATTTCTTCTAACCTTAATTGTATGCCTTTGGATTCAAACCAAGGGAGAACTACTGGTGAGATTGTTTCTACAATTCCTTGTGGATATTGTTCTCTGCTGTATTTGGCTTGCATGTTTGGTCCCGCACCTGAGACATCCCATGCGATACAAAATTCCTCATATAGTTTTCTTTGTAATCCCCTAAAATCGTTATCGTCAAAATTTCCATAAAATCTGACATGAGCTCTGCGCGGTTGATGAAATTTATCTCCCCATGCTAACTCAAGAAATCTGCTTATGTTACCGGTCACTATTGCTGCTGTAGCAGCCGATACCATGCCCATTTGTTCTACAAACTCGTTTACATCAACTTGACTTTTAAGGACATTTCTACCTTCTTCAGTACCTCCAGTCTTTTGATAAGAAGAAAAGCCTATTGCTAATCCCAAATCTTCTGGCACTTCATAGAAATCCACTGATGGTCTGCCGGTATAGGGGGTAGAGGGAACTATAATACTAAGCCTCCCATTAGTTGATGCGGCTACATTATCTTTATGTTCACCCGGTTCACCTCTTGCGCTAGCAACGACCACATCATTCCTATTCAATTTTATTTCATAAGTAACAGCAGCAGCCATTATTGCTCCAACAGCTTCTGCACCAGACCTACCTAAGCCACCAACTGGATATCCAGTATCTTCATAGTACAAATGTGCACCTTCATTTATGTTATGTTCTTTAAGAAATTGTTCTAATGCCTTCTTTCCAGCATAACCAAGAATCCTACCCGGAGGGGGTCGAAGGGGGCTTTTTGCTTCTAATTCTATTTCAGTTTGATTTGGTAATCTAGTATAAACAATCTTAAGTTGTGGTTGTTCAAGACCTAAACACCATATATCATAACCCAATCCTACATTCGCGGATGAAGATGGAGCATGTATCTCTATTTGATTCATTATTTTCAATCCACCATTAAAAATCTATTTCCTTTTAAAAACCTTCTTCTTAAATCAGGGCTTTTTGAAATCAATAAGTTTTTATAAAACACTTTTCTGGATTAAAATATGGAAATTTCTGTCATAGCTTCAGGGAGCAACGGCAACTGCTGTCTGGTCGAGGATCATGGTGTTTCTTTATTAATTGATGCAGGGAAAAGCTGCAGGGAGATTGAAGGCCGGATGTCCAGGTTGGGCAAGAGTTTAGAGGATGTTTCCGGGATTTTAATTACTCACGGGCATAGCGACCATATTTCAGGAGCAGGTATCATATCGAGGAAGTTTGAAATTCCCGTGTATATGACAAAAGAAGTATTTTCCACTGCTAGTTTGGGTGAATTTGAAAGCAGGATATTCTCCGGAGATTTTGATGTTAATGGGTTAAAAGTTAAACCGGTTACAACTTCCCATAATGTAAGTTCCTGTGGTTTTGTTATCTCTAAGTTCGGTTATTTTACAGATACTGGCATGGTTACCAAGCAGATGAAGAAGACCATTCCCGGCTTAAATTCGATCTTGCTTGAGAGCAACCACGATGTCGATATGGTCAGTAACGGGCACTATCCTGCTTTTCTCAAGAAATGGATATTATCCGATGAAGGACATTTGAGTAACGATAATGCAAGCTCTATAATCCAGGAAAATGGTAAGAAACTGTCTTTTGTTTTACTTGGGCACCTATCTGAGAATCATAATACTCCTGATATCGCTTCTGAAGTTTTTAATTCCCTTGTCAAAAGAAAGATTGAGTTTAGCGTATGTTCAAGGGATAAAGAATCAGGTAGCTGGAAGATATGATTAGCTGTAACTCACATCCACTTCATCGGAAGTTATTGTTATTTCTTTTTTATTTTGTTTAGTTTTGCTTATAGTGGGTTTGCTTTCTGTCTTTTCTTCTGCTTTAGGCTCTTTTCCCAATTCAGGGTTCATTTCCAGAGCTTTTTTGATGTTAATATTGCCGCAGTTAGCGCAGTTGAAATATATTCCGAACTTGCCGTCTTTTAATTCAAGGTAATCCCCACAGAAACAGGTAAGCTCCTGCAGTATGCTTTCTTTATGTTTGTAGCAGACCGGGACCTGCTGGGAATTCTTTGTCGTTGCCTCCTTTCTGCAGAAAGGACATAAATCAACTTTACTTTGACCGTATTTTTTGGGTATGTACATGGGATTTTGAATGGAGTTGCTGTTTAAATGAGTTTTGGAAGTAGCCTCAAAGACGAAAAAACTTTAAATACTTAGCACAACAATAAATCATATGCCAATGCAAAAATACTTTATTGATTTATTAAATAAAAATAGTGCTAGTAAAAACGAATCACCTAAATTAACGAAGAAAATTGCACAAAAACTCATTGAGCGAATTAAGGTGATAAAATTATATGCCCATTCTTACTCTTTTAATTTAAATTCTCAAAAAGGTGATTATGATGCTATTGATTTATTGAATTTTGCCCATGAAAATAGACTTAATGGAATTAATATCCATATTGATTTTGGAGGTAAGAAGAATTTAAGGAAAAAATCAAAAAATGGCCTTGAATATATTAGATTACAAGCTGAAAAGCTAAAACTAGGAATCAATCTTGAGATTAGTAGCACATCTAAAGAAGAAGTAGATTCGATTGTTAGGATTGCCAGAATCTTAGATGTGAAAAATATTCGCGTCTACATCCGCTATGGCGGTCACATTTCAGAGATTATAAAAAAAGGCATTAAGGATTTAAAATATATTTCTGAAATTGCAAAAGGTGATGAATTATCTTTTGTTGTTGAACCTCACGAAGTTCTTAAATCAAATGAATTAGTTCGAATAATTAAAAAAGTTAATAGTCCGCAAGTAAGATTATTGTTTGATTTTGGAAATATGATTAATGCTAATGAAAATCCCCTCAATGCCTTAACAGTTATGTCACCTTATATCTCCCAAGTACATATTAAGAGTGTTAAGAAGATAAAAATGAAAAAAGGGTATGGGAAAATCGGAGTACCTGAAGGTGAAGGCGATCTTCCTCAAATGAGGATGCTTTTTAATCTGCTTTTATTAGGTAAATTTGAACCTCAGGTAAAATTTTATGCATTGGAACAAGAAGTAGGATATGAATCCCCTCCTTTTAGATTTGATAATGAAAATGAAAATCCTCTTATTCCAAATCGTGAACCAAGTGTTACTTATCTTGATAAGAATAAATCTGTTGAAGAAAATTTACTTTTAGAAAAGCAAAATGCCAGTAAACAGGTTCAATATGTGGAGGCATTACTAAAACAAATGGAAATAATGTCAAAATCAATAATTAAAGAGTAGCTAGATTTTTTAAAGTAAGTTTTGTTTCCTTTTGAAGTATAACATAAATTTATTAAAATTGCAAAAGAACATTTAGATAGATTATCTTATTTAATAAACAAGATTTATCCTATAAAACCAAGGAAGATAGAATTAGTTATCAACCATTTCTTTAGTGGTGCTACAGTTTATGCAAACGGGAAAATTTGCATGACTTTAACTCCTATTGGATTTGCAATAAAATTACCTGAAGAATACCGTATTAAATTATTAAAAGAGGATGGTGTAAAATCTCTTAGATATTTTCCTAAGGCTCCAATAAAAAAGGAATATGTTGTTTTGCCGGAATCAAAAATAAGAGATTTAGCAAAACTAAAGCGTTTAATTGAAAAAAGTATTAATCATGTTATCAATCAATAAATCTTGAGTCCTAAAATTTAGAAAGGACAGTTTAGGGAAATCATAAAAATTGCCGCAGGCGTTTCAATCCACACTAAAGTGCGGAGTTTGACTAGACGCCTGCAATAATAGACAATTTTTAGGATGCCAGAAACGAGCCTGTATCCACAAGCTAAAGCAAGTGATTTTAACCTCGTTTCTGAGCATAACATCAACATTTTTAAACTGACTTAGTTATGCTCCATCATGAAACAAGGATTTTGGATAGTTGTCAAAAAGATTGTAAGAGATGCTGATGTTGTGCTCGAAGTCCTGGATGCCAGATTTCCCAATATAACAAGGATTTCTCGCTTGGAGAAGATGGCTAAGGAAAAGCTTATCTTGGTCATCAACAAAGCAGACCTTGTATCTAATAAGACACTGGATAAGATAAAAACCGAGTTCAAAAATTCCAAATATATTTTAGTCTCTTGTTCAAATTCCAAGAATATTTCGGAACTTGTACACCTGATAAAAAACAAGGGGAAAGTTGCGGTTATAGGCTATCCCAATACCGGAAAAAGCACTTTAATCAATAGATTATCTTCCGGGGGTAAAGCTAGAACAAGTTCTGAATCAGGATTTACTCATGGTAAGCAGCTGATAGCCGGTAAAAGGGGCATAATGCTCATAGACACTCCCGGCATCGTTCCTTTTGATGCTAGGGATGAAATCCGATTAGGTTTGGTATCCGGAATCAGCCCTTCTAAACTTGAAAATCCGGATCTGGTGGCTACTAAATTGATCTACATGTTTAAGAAAAACAATCCTTTGGCATTTTCCAGGTATTATGGTGTGGATATGTCTTTGGATACTTACTCTATCCTTTTAGAGATAGGGAAGAAAAGGTATATGCTCCTCAAGAAAGGAGAAATTGATGAACGAAGAGCTGCTATTTTGGTATTAGAAGACTGGCATAAGGGAAAGATAAGGCTTTAAGGTTTATATTTTTGTTTGTTATTCTTCATAAAACCTTTTTTCCAGCTTGATCTTATTGGTAACTCCATAAGGATACTTGCTTATGATTCCTAATGATTCCAATCTTTTAATGATCCTGTGGACTTTGACTTTTGACAACTTAGTATTTTTTACTAAATCAGATTGTGTCAATTCTCCGTTGTTCCCTTCCAATTCTTTAATTACAATTTTTTCATCCGGCATTATCATTGAATCCACAACATCTTTAGTTATTTCTTTTCTTTCTTTTTTTCTCAACAAATCCAATAATGAAATCCCGGCAAATATAGAGATAATCGAACCTAAGAATGAGATGATTATGAATGGGGACAATAAAGCGCTGAATCTAGCATGCCCAACACTTGAAAAATGAGTAATATTAACCAGCCTTTCCGGTCTCACATCACCAGCAAAAGTAAACTGGCCGCTTCTTAAGAAATAATAAACCTGGAAAATTAAAATTATCAATGAAACTCCACCATAGATAAAACAAGCAACCATAATAACATAGTGCACTTTTTTGTTTTCCTTAAATGTTGGTTTCATATTGTTTCGTTTCACCTGGTTTCAACAAAGGTTTATAAATCGTTTCGTTTCACTATGTTTCAAGTAACCTTTTTAGTTATATAAATCTTTTCAAAGCATGGCAAAAAAACAAATAATAAAGCTTGAGAATGTCTGGAAAACCTATCAAATGGGTGAAGTAGAAGTAAATGCGCTTAAAGGGGTCAGTTTAGATATTAATAAGGGGGACTTTGTAGCCATTACCGGGGCTAGTGGCTCCGGAAAGAGCACCATGATGAATCTTGTAGGCTGCCTGGATATACCCACAAAAGGTTCAATATTCTTAGATGGCAAGGACATATCAAAAGTAAGCGAATCAAGTTTAGCTCAATTCAGGGGACAAAAAATTGGGTTTATATTCCAGCAGTTCAATTTGATTCCGACTTTAAATGCTTTGGAAAATGTAATGCTGCCCCTGGAATTCCAGGATATTGCTGATGATTTGGCAAGAAAAAAGGCTATGGATATATTGAACTTAGTTGACCTTGGAGACAGAGCAGGGCATTTGCCTTCTCAATTGTCCGGAGGACAACAGCAAAGAGTGGCTATCGCGAGAAGTTTAGCCAACGATCCCGAAGTCATTTTAGCAGACGAGCCTACAGGAAACCTAGACAGCAAAACAGGCTCTGATGTATTAAAATTGCTTGAGAGATTATGGAAAGAAGAAGGAAAAACAATAGTTATGGTCACGCATGACTTAAAACTAGCGAGCCATGCGAAGAGAAGGATTCAATTAAAAGATGGGCAGATTGTAGCAGGAGGATAATGAAAATGAAAAAGGAAATATTTATTTTAAGTTTAGTGGTGTTATTGTTGGTCAATATTGTTATTGCGCAAGAATCCGCAGTAATAAAAATTACGTTGCTTAACTATGACCCGAGCCCTGCGAGGGCAGGGGATACAGTTGAGTTGAGGCTTAGGGTTGAAAACATTGCCGGAGGTGTTGCTGAAAATGTTGAGTTGGAAATACAGGATCAATTTCCTTTTTCAGTAACGGATACAGATGCTTTGCAGGATATTGGAACTTTATATGCATACCAAACTGCGGATAATTATATCAATACTCTATACAAGCTAAGGGTCGATAAAGATGCTGTTAAAGGACAGCATGAGTTAAAGTTAAAGTACAGACATAACAAGGGAATCTGGATTACTCAAAGCTTTAATCTTGAGGTTACAAGCAAGGAATTTGCCCAGATTATTTACATTGATAAGGCACAGCTTGATCCCGGCAAAGAAACAGAGATGACGTTTACAATAACAAATATTGGAAGCGCCCCCTTGCAAAATATGGTTTTTTCCTGGACAGAAGCAAATGGCATAGTGCTGCCAGTATTTTCCGATGACACAAAATACATCAAATATCTGGACATTGGAGATTCTGTTGAATTAATCTACACGGTTGTAGCGGATGTCAATGCACAACCAGGGTTATATCAATTGGATTTGGATTTGAGATATGAATCATTAACAAATACAACATCTACGGTAATAAAAACCAAGGCAGGCATATTAGTTGGTGGTGAAACTGATTTTGATGTTGCCTTTTCAGAAAGCTCTCAAGGCCAGACATCTTTGTCGGTTGCTAACACTGGAAATAACCCTGCTTTGTCTGTCTCTGTAAAAATACCGGAGCAAGATAGGTTCAGAGTTATAGGCAGCACTTCATCCATAATAGGCAATCTGGATAAGGGGGATTTTACGATAGTTTCTTTTCAGATTGCATCTAGAGATAGTTTGAGTGGCACCTCTACAAGCAGCGAGGAGCAAAGGCAGCGTTTCCAAGGAGGTCAAGAGCATAATGCAGGAAATGGAGGAGAGAGATTCAGTATAGGCAGCAATAACCTCGAAGTTGTGATTGAATATACAGATACAACCGGAGAAAGAAGAAGCATAGAAAAAACCGTCCCAATACAGTTTAGGGCTGGTGGTGGAGAAGGAACAGCGGGACAATTCCAAAGAAGGCAGCAAACAGGTTCCAGTAAACTCAAGGGAATTTTGATAACTGTATTAGTTGTTGTTGTAGGTTTAGGATTTTATTTCTATAAAAAAAAGAAACTGAGAGATAAAATACAGGATATTGTCAAAAGAAAGAAATGAAACTGCAAAAATCCTTCAAGCTTGCCTTAAATATTTTATTGCACAGCAAGCTAAGAAGCTGGCTCACTATTTTAGGGATTGTTATAGGTGTAGCGGCGATTGTGGCTATAGTTTCCATCGGTGAAGGTGCCCAGGTTAGTGTCCAAGAAAGACTAAGCGGCCTGGGAGCAGATTTGATTACGATCTCTCCTGGGTTTGACAGGGCATCCGGCGGCTTCAGGGGAGGATTTGGCCATGGTAGAAGATCTGAAACTCCATCTATTGAATCCAAGAATTTAACGAAAAGAGACATTCAAGCCATTAAATCTATAGATGGAATCAAATATATTGATGGAGTGATTTCAGGATCTGCAAACATATTTTACCTTGCTGAAAGCTCATCCGGCACTATCAATGGAGTTGATCCATTGGCATGGAGGAATATTGTAACAACCGAACTCGAAGCCGGCAGGTACTTAGGTCCTAGTGATAAAAATGTCATTGTTATCGGGAACAGAATAGCTGAATCCACCTTTAAGCAACCTTTAACTCTTAACAGGGCAGTCACGATAGAGGACAGATTATTCAAGGTCGTCGGCATATTGAAAGAGGCAGGGGGCTTCGGAGGAGATGATAACAGGATATTTATGCCCATAGATACGGCACGGAATATTTTAGAGGATGTCGGTAGGGAAAAATTTGATTCTATTGTTGTTAAAGTTGATAATCCTGGTTTGGTTGATACTGTTTTGGAGCAGATTGAAGCAAGATTGATGATATCCCGGCACGTATCAGAAAGAAATAAGGATTTTTCAATAACTTCATCTAAAGCTACACAGGAGAGGATTCAGGATATAACCCAAACATTCACCATATTTTTAGCTGCAATCGCAGCAGTTTCTTTGCTGGTAGGCGCTGTAGGGATTGCAAACACTATGTTTACTTCTGTTTTAGAAAAAACTAAGGAAATTGGGGTAATGAAGGCTATAGGGGCAAGAAACTTTGATATAATGCTCATATTTTTGATTAATTCCGGTATGGTCGGATTGGTAGGAGGCCTATTAGGTATCGGTTTAGGTTCTGCGATCTCATCAGTGCTTCCAAATTTAATATCCGGATTCGGTCCAGGAGGTCAATTAAAAACAGTCATTCCGATTAGTCTCCTTATATATGCATTATTGATTTCAATAATTATCGGGATGGTTGCCGGTGTTATTCCTGCTTATAGGGCTTCTAAGTTAAAGCCGGTGGATGCGCTGAGGTATGAATGATTACCAATCTAAAGAATAAAATATTGTAGATTTAATGGTAAAACTTTAAGATTTCTTTTTATGGATAAAAAATTCCCAAAAGTTTTTATACATTCCCAGAAACGAATTAACTATGATCAAAAGATGCAAAAGATGCAATAAATTATTGTTCTTTAGATCCAAATTGTATATGGATAATTATTATTGTCCAAAATGTGCTGCTATTGTGCAAGCAAGGGATATTGAAGAGGAGAACAAAAAGCTTGAGCATGAGAAGCAAATAGCTGAGAAGAAACTTCAGCTTAAAAAAGCAAGAATCCGGAGTAAGATCGCTGATAAGAGACTATTGGAAGAGTTGGAGAGCGAAAAAAGAGAACTACTCAAGAAATCAGAGAAAAAAGCAGAAAAACTAAGGCTTAAACAACAAAAGAAATCTAAGGATATTCCAACAGAAGAATACCCAGTTAAGAGGCAAACCCATGAACTATATTTTGACAGGGATACAATCCATCAGCATGACACCTTATTGTATGTTGAGGTTGAGGTAAATAAATTAACAGCTGTTGAATGGCTGCATGGAAAGAAACGCGTTGTATTAAGTCATAAGCGCGAGTTGAGGAGGACCCGTGCTGGCGGATTTTCTGCAGAAAAATTCCAGAAGTTTATTGATGCAAAGAAGAAAGAGACAGGTGAGTGGGCTGTTGATCTGCTTGGCAGGTCCGGAGTCTTAAGAGATAAATATGATCTGATCAAAGTTGTATCAACAAAGGATAATATAAAAGAAGAATTGGAATCTTATCTGGAAAAATATCTATGATTATTTCTTTTTCTTAGGTTTCTTTTTTGGCTTTTTTTTCTCTATATCCTGCGCATATTCTAGAATTGGCTCTTCTGTTTTTAATTCTGATTTCTTTTCACTCTTTTCTTTTTTTCCTTTCGGTTGCTCTTCTTCTATATCCTCCTCTAAACTCTTCGGTTTTT
>JADFJW010000024.1 GCA_022565235.1 Nanobdellota archaeon
AAATAAAATCATATTTATGCTTTACCTTATCTTTAAGTTCAAGCACGTACCGGTCATGCTTTGTAAGATGCTTCTGCTTGAGAGACATTCTTCACTCTATAATATTATGCCTTAAGTATTTAAATTTTGTGAATTTGTACGCGCCCGTACAACAGCGTATGGGGATACATTCGGTATCCCGAGACTGCAAAATCTCGAACCGTCTCGGGTATCGTAGATTTTACGTTGCCGTAAAACACTGTGGGGTGCTTTGCACCCCACTACTAGTGTGCAGGAATGCACAACCCCAATACACTAGTGTGCGGGAACACATTATTAGAAAACCTTATAAACCAATTATTATCTTGCTCTGCGCTATGAAAAAGTATGCTACAGTGAATGGAAAGATAATAGTGGGCTTGACGGAAAATATTGAACTTAGGTCTAATAATGGAAATAAGAAACAAGTAATGGCAAAAGTTGATACTGGAGCAACAAGGAGCTCTATTGATATCAAGTTAGCATCAAAATTAAATTTGGGTCCTGTAATAAAATCAAAAATGGTAAAATCCGCTAGTGGAACCAGGCTAAGGCCGATAATAGAGGCAGAGATCATTATTGCTGGTAAAAAAATCAGATCAGAATTTACTTTAGCAGACAGGACCCATATGATGTATGAGGTTTTGATTGGCGTAAATGTTTTAAAACATGAATTTTTGGTTGATCCATCTAAAAAATAATAGTTTAAAATCAAAATGAAAGCGGCTTTGATGTCTATGGGAAGCAAGAGCAGTTTAATGACACTTGCGGCTATGAAAAAATATTTTGGCGTAGTTGACGATATAAACATCAAGAATATGGAAGTCATGTTAGGCGGAAAGGAATTATCCATATTATACGATGGAAAACCACTGCAAAAATATGATTGTATTTATGCAAAAGGCTCATTTAGATATGCCCCATTATTGAGGTCTATTACAACTGCATTCTATAACGATACCTATATGCCAATAAAACCCAATACATTTACAATAGGGCATGACAAATTGCTTACACAGCTCGCATTACAATACTATAACGTGCCTATGCCCGATACATTTGTCGTTTCTTCCATAGAAGCGGCAAAAAAAATATTAGGGGACATAAATTATCCCGTAATTCTGAAATTTCCGCAGGGTACGCAAGGCAAGGGAGTTATGTTTGCTGAATCTTTTGCTGCTGCTTCCTCTATGCTGGATGCAATAGAGACACTAAAGAATCCCTTTTTGATACAAGAATATGTTGAAACAGAAGGGTCAGATATAAGGGCTTTTGTAGTCGGAGACAAGGTTGTTGCATCGTACAAAAGAAAAGCGGCTGCCGGTGAAAAGAGAGCCAATATACATGCCGGCGGCAAAGGCGAGGTGTTTGTCATGGATGCCTATACAAAAAAGATTGCTGTTGACACTGCAAAGTGTATTGGAGCAGAGATATGTGCAGTGGATATGCTTGAAACAGCTAAAGGCCCGGAGGTCATAGAAGCTAATGTGAGTCCTGGGTTACAGGGCATAACCGAGGTTACCAAAATAGATGTTGCGGATAAGATCGGTAAATATCTTTATGAAAAGGCAAAAGAATTTAGTGAGAAAGGCAAAAAAACCGAGACTTCTAAAATGTTCACTGATTTGGGTGTTGGTGGAACAGGAAAAGACACTGCAGAGCAGCAGATCATAACAAATCTTGACTTTAGGTCAGAAAGAATATTGCTTCCAAAGATAATATCAAACATAACTAAGTTTGATGAAAAAGAAGATGTGGTCATTAAGGCAAAGAAAGGGAAGATCATCGTAGAGAAGTATTAAAGCGGAAAAGTTTAAAATTCTTATTTTTATTCAAATTTTTCTATGATAGAAAATAGGCATTCATTAAAAAAATCATTTACTTGGTTTGCTATCAAACAAAAACTCTTTCTTTAAGATTAAAGTCTGGTTTCTTTCAGGCCCTACAGAAACTATACAAACCGGAACTTCCAGTAATTCCTCAATTCTTTTTACATACTTTTGGGCATTTTGCGGTAATTCATCAAACTTCTTAACATCACTTATGTCTTCCATCCATCCATTAAGCTCTTCATACACCGGCTCTGAATTTTCTAAAATCCCTACATTGGTTGTAAAATCTTTTATGATTTTTGTGTTATGTTTGTAGCCAACACATATCTTTATTTGCTCCAATCCAGATAGAACATCCAATTTTGTCAAGACAATTGAATCCGTGCCATTAACCATACCAGAATATTTGCACATTAAAGCGTCAAACCACCCTATTCTTCTTGGCCTTCCGGTTGTTGAACCAAACTCCTTCCCTATTTCCCTTATTTTTTCTCCTGTTCTGTCTTTTAACTCTGTCGGGAAAGGTCCACTGCCTACTCTTGAAGTATAAGCCTTTGCAACTCCCAGTACTGAATCTACTTTCTTGGGTCCTATACCTAAACCTGTGCAGACTCCACCCACAGTGGCATTAGAGGAAGTAACATAAGGGTATGTTCCATGATCTATGTCCAATAAAGTCCCTTGCGCACCTTCAAACAATACTTTTTTGTTTTTATCAATTAAGCTATTAATCATTAAAGTAGTATTTTTTACAAAGGGGTTTAGTGGGCTTTTATTTTTATTAATATAATCAATAACTCTTACTCCCGAACGAGCTGCTTTGTCTGTGTAAGCAGGTCCTATGCCTCTTGCGGTAGTGCCTAGATGCTTGTTTTTTTCTTTGTCTTCCCTAATGTGTTTTTCTAGGATTATGTGGGCATTTTCGCTTACAATTAAATTGTCAGGAGTTACTTTAACGCCATTATTCCTTAAATTTTCAATTTCTTCCATTAAAACGTTCGGATCGACAACAAGGCCATTACCGATGATGTTTATTTTTCCCTTATGCAGAATTCCAGAGGGTATTAAATGCAATATAGTTTCTTTATCATTGACTTTTAGTGTATGGCCTGCATTATTTCCTCCATTGAATCGCGCAATAACATCTGCATCTTCCGCAAGAAAATCTATTATTTTCCCCTTGCCTTCATCACCAAACTGCATTCCTATTACTGCTATGTTTTTTGCCATAGAAAAGCAGAATAGAAGTGGGTATTTAAAGATTTCGAAGGCTAAGATTAGGTCGTAAGTTGGCCTGTGCCAGAGCAGACTTTAGGCGAAATGAGCACAGCCCATAAAAACATTTATATACAGGTAACTTAACTACCGTTAATAGAAGATGATAATGCAGCGAAAACCAGCAGAAGAACTGACTCGGTTTTCTGGCATTTCATGAAAACCTTTTTAGGTTTTCAAGACACCAAAAAACAAAGTTTTTAGCGTGTTTTCACGGAGGAAAAAATGGAACAAGAACAAGTGCAAAAAATAACAAAAGACACTACAATAGGAGATATAGTAGAGAAATATCCTCAGGTGGTAGATACTTTAACAAGTTTTGGAGTTCATTGTGTTGGCTGTCATGTAAGTCCATTTGAAAGCTTGGAAATGGGATTTAAAGGACATGGCCTGGATGATGTTAAAATAGAAGAAGCAGTAAAGAAATTAAATGAAGTGATTGGTAACAGTACAAAACAAGAACAAAAAGAGGAAGTTGATTTAAGCAATGCAACCCTAACTGTAACAGATAAAGCAGCTGAGAAAATAAAAGCATTAATAGAACAGGAAAAAAAGCAGGCATTAAGAATTTCTGTACAACCAGGTGGATGTTCCGGTCACACATACGGTATGGAACTAGACGATAAATCAACAGATGATGATATTGTTATAGAGCAAAAAGGAATAAAGATTTTTGTAGATAAAGCAAGTATGGAAAAACTTAATGGTGTAGACGTTGATTATGTGGACAGCTTGCAAGGAGCTGGTTTTAAGATAAACAATCCTCAAGCAAAATCTACTTGTGGTTGCGGTTCAAGTTTTGGTTAAAATGACTCATAATATTTGTACTGGTGGTTGTAAAGGGGTTTCTGACGGGCCTAAAAATTGTGGAGCAGAAGATTGCAGAAAACACGGCCAACCGTTAACTCAATGCGATTGTACTGATGACAAGCATAACGGTGCTTTTGAGAATTAAAGCATCATTTATTCCCAAATAATTTATTCAAATCAATCTTTTTCTCTTCCTTGAACATATCCTCTTCTTTTTCTTTAGGAGTATCTTCTGTTATTTTATTTATCTCGTCTTTGACCTTTTCAACCTCTTCTTTAATCTGCTCAACTTTTTCAGGATTCTTTTCAGCCTGCTTAATGTCTTTCTTTATATTGAAGATTTCCGCCTCAGCATCATCTAATCTCTCCTGCTTATGTGCCTCTACCTGTTCCGGTGTAACATTGACTTCTTTCATCAGTTCATTTAGAGTTGCATCCTCATTCTTTATATTATAATCCGGACTTCCAGGATTCTCTTCTTTTTGACCAGAGCTTTTTGTAAGATCTATATTTAAAATACTCTTTGCTTTTTGGATTGCCTCGGACATAGAAGCAGCAAGGCCACTTTTCTTTAATGTTTCTGCAAGCTGTTGTACCCGTTCTTCCATTTTATTGTTTATTTTATTGAGGTTATTTAACAGTTTTTGGTTGGTTACATCAGTCTAAAAACTCATCCTTCATCAACCTTTCATTAATCTCTCCTCTTAGGTTTTCTGCCATTAATTTCTTAACATCATCTTTCTTATAATTTCCTAGCAACCATGCAAGTTTTACGAAGGCTGTTTCTGGAAGCATGTCTTTGCAATACACAACTCCGGCTTTAGATAAATTAATAGCTGCTGTATATACATGAGGATGTGTCTCTCCAAACAGGCATTGAGAAGCCATTGCTACAATTGTCCCTGATTTTATCAATGATTTTATTGAATCCATAATATTAACATGTAATTTATTAGGCGGATCTACAGGAGCATGTCCTAATCCAGTTCCTTCAATTACAAGCCCTTTATAACCTTTAAAAAAATCAAACTGATCACAAAACATATTTGGATGGCATTTGATTATTCCAACTTTATCTTCAAATTTATCTTTTACAACTAATTTTCCATTGGGCTTTGGATAATCTTTTTTCAAAAATTCTATTTTTCTTGTATCATAATCAATCCTAGCTATTATTGTATCATTAACTGGCTTGAATGCGTCTCTTCTGGAAGTGTGTAATTTTCTTGTCTTTGTCGCCGGCAGTATTGCACAACTATTATCACCCGTACTTTCATGCATGCAAATTGCTACACCAACAAAATCCGTTTTTGTAATAAATTCAGAAGCGCATACAAGATTCATTGCCGCGTCGCTTGAACCCCTATCTGACGATCTCTGAGCACCAACTAAAAGGACCGGTATGTCTATATTTTCTAATATGAATGAAAGTGCTGCTGCAGTATATCCAAGCGTGTCTGTCCCATGAGTTATTATTATTCCATCAACCTTTTTTTGAATTTCTTTTTTGATTGCGTTTGCTATTTTCTTATAATGCTCAAAACGCATATCCTCAGAAAGCATCTGATCAATAAGTCTGCTGTCAAAATTTGCTATTTTTTTGAGCTCTGGAAACAATTCCATCAACTCTGACGGGCTGAATTTAGCGATTACACCACCTGTTTCATAATCAACTTTACTGGCAATTGTTCCACCAGTATGAAGTATGGCAATAGTAGGCTTTTTAGAATCTTTTTTTGGTTTTTTACCGGTAGATTCTTCTTTTTCTTTGTATTTCTCAACAACTTTTATTTCTTTTACTTTCTTTTTATCAATACCCACATTATAGCCATTATCCAGCTTAATGACAACAGAATCAGTCTCTTCATTAGGCATAAGAATCCCTTCTTTTATATCATTATCTGCAATTACCTTAACCCTATCACCAGCTTTAGCAGTCATAAGTAATTCAGAAATAAATTGTTATTTAAAGGTTTTGAAAATATTCTCAAAACCCCAGAAAAAATATAATATTTTTTCGTTGTGTTGTGGAAAAAAGTAATTAATTGCTTTAACTAAGACTGGGATTTTAATTTGTCATAAAGCATTCTGGAATAATCAATACCAGAACTGGGATCGTAAGGGATAATTGTATTGATATGGGAACTCCTTACCCCAGTTATTCTATCAACAGCTTGTGTTACACCTTCTGCAGGTACATTTGCATGACGAACGACTATGTTGGCAGCTTTTGGGTCTAATTTTTTGGCTAAGCCTTCCAAATTATTTACAGCTGATGCTTTGACATCTAAAAAGTCTACCTTGGTTCCTAATGGCATGACTCTATCAATATCCGATGTACTCATTCCGATAAATGTTACTTGCGTCATTATCCCATATAAACCGGTTTTTCTTTATTCATTTCTTTTGCTCTAGCAGCGCTTAAGCTCTCACGAATCTCTTCGTAGGCTTTTTCTACATCTTTATCAACAGAGGGTGGAACTTTCTCCATTGCTTTCTCAAAGTGTTTCAAAGTGATTTCTTTAGCGTCCATACTTTCCCTTAAAGCGAATATTGCAGCTTCCCTGCAAACAGATTCTATGTCAGAACCGACATAGCCTTCCGTTTTTTCAACAAGCCCGGATAAAAATTCTTCTCTTTTGCTATCTATTTTTACATTTTCTTTTGACTTTTTTTCTGATTCTTCTTCTTGAATTGCTTCATCAGATTCCATTTTACTCGCAGCATCGTTTACTTTTTTTGTTTTTTCAGAATTATTTATGTTTTTCCCAACACCTTTCAAAGGCATTCTTTGTGTATGTACTTTAAATATTTCCAATCTAGTTTTTTCATCTGGAATATGAGTTAGAATCATACGATCAAATCTTCCAGGCCTTAGTAAAGCAGTATCTACCATATCCGGCCTATTAGTGGCTGCAAGAATAACGACGTCATGCATTTCTTCCAAACCATCAATCTCTGTAAGCATCTGGTTTACAACACGCTCGGAAACATGGCTGTCTGAACTCATACCGCGCTTAGGAGCTAAACTGTCTATCTCATCAAAAAATATAATGCAAGGTGAAACCTGACGGGCTTTCTTGAAAACTTCTCTAACAGCCTTCTCTGATTCTCCAACCCATTTAGACAATAATTCAGGACCTTTAACCAAAATAAAGTTCGCTTGAGATTCATTAGCGACAGCCTTGGCTAACAAAGTCTTTCCAGTTCCAGGGGCACCGTAAAGCAAAATTCCCTTAGGAGGGTTAACTCCTAATCTTTTAAAAGAATCCGGAAACTTTATAGGCCACTCAACAGCTTCTATCAATTCTTGTTTAACATCGTCTAAACCACCAATATCATTCCATTTTATATTAGGGATCTCTACCAAAACTTCTCTCAATGCTGATGGCCTTACAACCTTTAAAGCTTCTTTGAAATCTTTTTGTGTTATTCTTAATTTTTCAAGAATATTCTTAGGGATTGGCTCTTCTTCCTGCAACCTCAAATCCGGAAAAATTCTTCTCAAAACAATCATTGCTGCCTCTTTTGCCAAAGCGGATACATCAGCCCCTACAAATCCGTGGGTGATAGAAGCCAATTCTTTTAAGTTGACTTTTTTGCCAAGAGGCATGTTTCTTGTGTGGATCTTTAGAATATTTAAACGTCCTTCTTTTCTTGGAACTCCAATCTCAATCTCACGATCA
>JADFJW010000005.1 GCA_022565235.1 Nanobdellota archaeon
TTATTTATCCTCTTGACAGAGAGAGATTGGAATTCGCAAAAGGAGAAGAAGGAATGGAAGAAGTAGTCAAATCTCTCAAAGTGATAGACAAGAAAAAGACCGAAGCTAGAGAGAAAAGACTAGCTAAAAGAAAGAAAGTTTCAATGAAGAAATGAGAAAGTTCTTTACCAAACTGAGGAGATTTGTCATCAAACAATTAGGAGGCTATCACGAGGGAGAAATCTTGCGTGAAGCAATGGAAGATATTTACACTCTAGTCAGAGCAGATGACATACTTAAAAGAGATGAGAACGGAAACATAACACTTGAAGGTAAACCCTTAATAAAAGGACAAGTAGAGGGTTTAAAGGAACAAGCTGATGCTTTCTTAAAAAGCCAACTAAATAAAATCTTGGATAGGGAATTTAAACACCACGTTAACCTTCAGTTGAGAAAAGCAACGACAACTGAACAACTTGAAAATGCTAAGTTGCTTGAGTACACATGGGATGTAGTCAAAACCATCCTAAAGAACATTAAAAACATTCAATAAATCACTGCTTGGTTAGAAGCTAGAGCGGTCCGTTGGGGTTGTGAGGTACTAACCTATTTCATATCCCCTACAAACCGCTTTAATTAGCGGTTTTTTGAATACTAGCAGGAGTTACCTGACGCACTCATAGTTGAGCGACAACTATGACCAAAGTGCTTAATTTAATCGACGACCATTATGTCTGAAAAAGAAAAAGAGGTGGAACCGCAACATACGATACAATAAAACCGGAAATTATCGATCTGGCAGAAAACCTCAACAATTTAGGAATAGACCAAGATCGGCTAATAGCATTAGCAATGATAGTAGGCACAGATTACAATCCTGGCGGCATTAAAGGCATAGGGCCTAAAAATGCCTTAAAATTAGTCAAACAACACAAATCAGATTTTGATTCCTTATTTAAAGAAATAAAATGGAAGGACTATTTTGACTTCGAATGGACCGAAGTTTATTATTCAATCAAAAAAATGCCTACAACGGGAGAATATGGGTTAAAATGGGAAAATGTAAATGACGAAAAGCTGAGGAAACTGCTTATAGATGAACATGATTTCTCTGAACAACGTGTTACGAGCACACTGGAAAAACTGGATAAAGCGGCAGCAGGAAAGCAACAAAAATCACTGGGGGACTTCTAGAGTGTCAAATAAATTAAAAGATATCCTTAAAAAAAAAATATCAAAAAAGGAATTAAAACTGGTTCCATCTTCTTTTGATATTGTCGGAGGTATTATCATATTCTCAGATTTTCCAAAAGAACTAATAAAAAAAGAAAAAATAATAGGAAATGAAATATTAAAGAAGTACAAAAATATAAGGTCTGTATTTAAGAAGACAAAAAAATATTCTGGAAAATACAGAACACCAAAATTAAAGTTACTGGCAGGAAAAAACAATAAAGAAACAATATGTAAAGAAAACAATGTAAGATTAAAATTAAATGTAGAAAAAGTGTATTTCTCTCCAAGATTGAGTGAGGAAAGAAAACGGATATTTAAACAAATAAAGAATAATGAATCAGTTTTAGTGATGTTTTCTGGTTGTTCTGTGTATCCTTTAGTTATCGCAAAGAATACAAAAGCAAAAAAAATTTACGCCATCGAAATAAATCCAACAGCTCATAAATATGCATTAGAAAACCTAAAATTAAACAAAATTAGCAATATTGAGTTAATAAAAGGAAATGTTGAAAATATTATTCCTAAATTGAATAAAAGATTTGATAGGATAATAATGCCTTTACCTAAAGGAGCAGAAATTTTTCTTAATTTAGCATTGAATAAAGTCAAAAAAAACGGAATTATACATTTCTATAGTTTTGCTGAAGAGAATAAATATGGTGATATAATTAAAGGCATTGAAAAAGAAGGCAAAAAACAGAAAAAGCGGTGTAAAATTCTGAATATTGTAAAATGCGGCCATTTTTCTCCAGGGGTTTTTAGAGTATGTATAGACTTTAAAGTAATATAGAAAAGATTTATAAAACAAAATACATTATTCTCAGAAGTGCGATGAGTTAGTGAACACCCTAGGACGAAAGGATGACTGACGGAAGTAACTGACGAGCACATATTTCTTTTCAAGAACTACCCAAGCATACTAAAATGTCAGAAATATCTCATATTTCTAAGCACAATTAAAAATCTATGATTTTTAATGAATCAAAGATTTTCTGTTGTTCGGCTTTAGCCGAACATACACAGAAATCAACGATTTCTGGTCGTTTGGTTTTTCAACCAAACATCCTCATATAATCCTGCCCTTCAGCCTGTTCTTCTCGATTAACCTTGTCAATACCTTTCAAGAAATATTTCCTGGTTATTTTAGTTCTATTTTCCCTGATTGCAAAATATCCTGCTTCTGTGCAAACCGCTTTAATCTCTGCTCCGGATAAATCTTCCATCAGAGAAGATATATTGCTCAGATCAATATCTGCCCCTAAACTCATATTTTTAGTATGAATCTTTAAAATTTTCATTCTGCCATCATTTTGTGGTAAAGGTATATGTATAAGCCGGTCTAATCTCCCGGGCCTTATTATTGCCGGGTCCAGTATATCCTTTCTGTTTGTTGCCCCGATAATCTTGACATTATCTAAAGGCTTAAATCCGTCTATCTCTGCCAGTAACTGCATAAAAGTCCTGTTTACTTCTCTTTCCCCACTGGTTCCAATCTCAATCCTTTTTGAAGCTAAAGCATCCAATTCATCAATAAAAATAATAGAAGGGGCCTTTTTTCTTGCTAACTCAAAAATTTCCTTAACCATTTTTGCTCCCTCGCCGATAAATTTCTGTACTAGCTCAGAAGCAACAATCTGTATAAAGGTAGAATTTGTAGAGTGAGCAACAGCTTTAGCTAATAAAGTCTTTCCTGTTCCCGGGTCGCCGTAAAGCAAAATACCTTTTGGAGGTGTTATCCCTACTTTCTTAAACAACTCCGGTTTTTTTAATGGAAGCTCGACAACTTCTTTTATCTCCCTTACCTGTAAATCTAAGCCGCCTATATCTTCCCATGAAACTTCTGGTTTTTCCATTATAACAAAACTCTCTATATCAAACTGTTTTGTGGTCGGTATTTTCTTGATTATAGTTAGATTCTTCTGGTCAGCTAGAACAACGTCACCGGGCTTAATTTTACCACACCCCTCAGAAATATCTACATAAAACTGATTTCCATTTGGTAACCTTATTATGGCATCCTTCCCAATGATATTTCTGACTTCAGAGACCATTAGAGGGGGAGCCTTAAACCTGTCAAGCTCTTCTTTTAGATTGTTCACAGTTTCCTTAAGAATCCTATTTTCATCATTTGCTTGATTGCTGCTTGCACTATAACTATATATGACGCTATCCAATATGTTCTTTTCTTTTGTGCTCATTTTATATTTAGACTATATTTTTATTTAAATAACTTTCCTTTATCCATGATTTTTTTATTATCAATAAATATTGTAGGATTTCTAATAATGCCGTCCAGATGCAGCTGTACATTAACTTTGCCGCCAAAACCGGCATTATTGCCCAAAGCGATATGGCAGGTTCCTATAACCTTCTCATCTTCCAGAATATTTCCGGTAATCTTAGCCTGTTCATTAGTTCCGATGCCAAACTCCGCTATGTTCCTTGCTTCTTTGCCAACAGAATCTAACAACCTCTCAAGCTCTTTTGCTTTTCCACCCTCAATTTTTACTGCATAACCATTTTCAACAAGAATTTTTAGGGGGGTTTTCAGCTTACCAATACTCCCAAAAGAAGCATCCACAACAAAAACCCCCTTAGCTGTCCCCTCAACCGGAGCTACAAATATTTCCCCGGTAGGTAAATTACCGAAAGTGCCTTTTCCTGTAAATAATCCTGAATCCCTGCCAAAACCTTTCCTGCCGAAGATACTAAAACTAAAATCCGCCCCAAGCTCCGTCTTTATTTTTACTTCTTTTCCATTATCAATAAAATCAGCAAGCTTTTCATGCACTTCCATTAGTTTATCATAATCTATATCGATTGTTCTCTCAAGAATTTCTTCTGTTATTCCAGGCATTGTAACTATCCTGGCTCCATTCTTGGAAGCATTCATTCTTGCATTTGTATGGCTTAAAGATTTAGTTGTTATTAATAACTCGACATCATATTTTAACATCTCTTTTGCAATATCCTCACTTGGTTCAGTTCCATGAACTTTAGGAATTGGAATCTCTACATATGTTACATTATTATTTATTTTTTTAGCTTGCTCATAAAATATTTTTGCAATATGGTTCAATTTAGAATCTGTTACGATGAGAAATTTTTCATTATTTTTTAACCTAAAGCACTTATTCAGAACAATTTCAGCATATTTTGGCATTTTCTAAACAACAAATTTTCCTTTCTTGATGATCCAGTGCTCGTTTCCACCATCATCAATGCCGTATATGTCCATTTTTTGTCTGGGGCTGTTAATGACGATGTCTATATGGTAATCTGTTGCCCTGTCTGGTTCAAAACCGCTGCCCAAAGCGATATGTATCATCCGCGCAATTTTCTCATTTACAATGAGGTAATCACATAAGTTAGCATTAGGGTTTGTATTGATGGCAAACTCATTTATCATGTTGAAGTTCTTTTTCTTCAGATTGATAATATCCTGCGGTAGGCTTTTGAACTTTTCCTGGTTCATAATACCCTCCCAGGCTTCCTTTTTCTTTTCCTGAATTTTCTTTACGATATCCTCAGGCCCTGAAACTACCTTATACCCGCCACCGCTGGCCTGTATAACCAATGGCTCTTTTTCAGATAACCTATAGCTTTGGTCGAGACTTATAACAACATCCCCTATAATGGTCCCTTTGACATATTCCGGAGTCACAAATGCTTCTCCTCCTGGCAGATTGGCCATTGTACCGGCTTTGATCCCAGTTCTCCTTAGATATTCAGAATTTATTTTCTCTCTTACATCCGTATCTGACGTCCTTACCCATCTATGCACTCCATCTTCCTTGACCAGCCCAACTTCAAAATCCGTTTTTAACCCATTAATCTCTTCACCAATAACCCTTATCAATTTACATCTATCAGCAATCTCCTTTATCTTATAGTTTCTTTCCCTCATGATTTTCCAGTCAATGTTGCATGTTTCAATAAACACATCTATAGGCAGAGTTTCTGTAAAACCTACCCTTGCTAATGGATCCCTGTCATCAGCACCAGTCTGAGGATAAAAATCAAGCTTGTAAATCATCTGGCCCGGGCTCTGCCACCTTGTTTTTTTGTTTAACGAAGGGTATCCGATAGATTCCCCAAACGCGTGCTTGCCATGATAACCCTTGCCTGATATAAAGAAAGAAGCATCTATTGGTTTGATTCTATCTAGTTTCAACAATCCTGAAAGTTTTTTGTATTTGATGAAAATATCTTCATCTGATTCTTTACATAGCTCACAGCCGGCAAGCACAGCCTTTAGTTCGGAAATATTCTCAGCCTTAGCCAACAGGGATTTTCTTTGTGTAGCAGCCCCCATAGTTACTTTTGCTCTGTCTTTGCACGCAACCACCATGTTCCAGGATATCGCATAGGAATCAAGGTAGTCTTCTATAGGGTGGCCAAGCATCTCGTCTTTTTGTATCAAAACAAAACCTATCGAAACATTTTCACCATCCTTTAGGTCATAGACATCTTTCCATATTTTTGCGCATGTTTCAGTCATCTCACCTTCTCTGTACTTCTTAAACCATCCAGGTTTAAAAGGCAGATCAAAATCTCCCTCAAAGCCGTTTTCTTTTGCTTCGATAATAAAGTCTGGGCCAACAAACAAATCCTCAAATTCACCTTTCTTCCCTATTTCATTAATAAAACTTCTTAAGGCCTGTGTCTTATCATCACTTACACCTCCCTTCTCCAGCTTATAGGTGTTCCAGACATCTTTGACAGCATCCAGGGCTTTAGATTCTCTATCTATCCCCGTAACATGCATATCTGCTTCCAACTCATGTATCGCTCTCGACAACGGAGCTAAAGAAAAGAAAGCATCACTGTTCGATATATCGAAGATAACCAAGAACGATTTATCCTTCACATTACCTAATATCTCTTTGTATTCTTCAACAGCAGAATTAAAATTTTCCTCGTCGTATTTCATGTAATCAAGAATCCCTAAATTGTTAATAAATCTTTCGGCACTTTAGTTAATATAATTGGGTGTTTCTTCATTAATATCGTATCCTCAATCCTAATCCCGAATTTCCTGGGGAAATAAATTCCAGGTTCGACAGTAAACACCATATTTTCCTTAATTCTATCTTTAGAACTTAAAGTTAAATTTGGTAATTCATGAATCTCGACACCCACACCGTGCCCAAGACCATGAATAAAGTATTTTGAATCTTTCCCCAGACTTTTAACGCAATTTCCATATATTTCACCGCAATTATCATTTATTTCTATATTCTTAATAATATTTTTTTGGGTATTTAATAAAAAATTGTAAATATCTTTTTCTTTTTTAGTGATGTTGCCCAAATATACTGTTCTTGTGCAATCTGTGCAATAACCTTTGTGCTTGATCCCAAAATCTATAACACAAAATCCTCTGTTAAAATTTGTATTTTTTGGTTCATGATGCGGCATGCTTCCATTGATCCCGGAAGCGACAATTGCCGGGAAAGACAAACTCAAACCTAGTTTTTTAGTTTCATACTCTAGAAAAGCAACAACATCAGATTCAGTCTTAAAATCCTTAAAATTGTTTATTGTTTTATTTAATATTTTATTGCCATAATCAAATCCTTTTTTCAGAATCTGTAATTCTTTATTAGTCTTAATCTGCCTTAGCTTTAAACATTCTAAAGATATATCCTTAGTCTTAATACTCTTAAACTGTTTTTTGAAATATTTGTAATGGTTTATTGTAAAATTATTATAGTCCAACGCAATTTTTCTAGTTTTAATTCCATTCCTCTTAATTATTGAATGTATCTCATCAAAAAACCTCTTTTTGTCCATGGAATAAACCTTTTTTATCATCGATTTCCTGGCTTTTTCAACCTCCATTTTTGGAGCAATAATGAAAGGCTCTTGTTTTTTAGGTATTACCAAAGCTCCCAATCCGGAATAACCGGAGAAATACAGCATATTTGGGTTTGCTTCCATACCAAGATTATAGAATAACACAAAATCCGACCCTTTCTTTTCCAAAATACTCTTAATTTCTTTTATTCTCATTCAAAAAAGAAAAATATTAAAATGATTTAAATCTTTCCATGAAAATGAATAAATACAGGCTAAAAAATGGCATCACCATCCTTTTTGAGAAGAATTCTTCAAAATCAGTTGCAGTAGAATTGATGTTTAAAGTCGGTTCTAATGACGAAAACCAGAAAATTGCAGGAATATCTCATTTTCTTGAGCACATGCTTTTTGAGGGAACAAAAAAAAGGAAAGACAGCAGAGAAATTGCCAACGAAATTGAAAAATACGGGGCAGAATTCAATGCATACACTTCTGGAACAAGGACAGCTTTCTTCATCAAAATAATAAATAAGAGATTTGACACTGCCCTGGATATTCTTTCAGATATGGTTGCGAATCCTCTTTTTGATAAAAAAAAGATAGAAAAGGAAAAGAAAGTAGTATTGAAAGAAATAAACATGGTTACTGATGACCCAAGACAGCACCAATGGATATTATTTCAAAAAAATCTGTTTGAGAAGCATCCGGCAAAAAACCCGACTTACGGAACGGTGCAAGCAGTTAAGAATATCAATAGAGAGGTTATAAATGATTATTATATTAAATATTATTCCCCTAATAATCTGGTTATTTCTGTTGTTGGTAATGTCAGTGATGTAAAGGGAAAAATAATCAGATATTTCGGAAATCTAAAACCTAAAAAATTATCAGAAAGAAAGTTGGTGAAAGAACCTTTGCAGACAAAAATAAAGAAATTTGTCGAAAAAAGAAAAATACACAATTCATATATGGTCTTGGGATATAAGACAATACCAAGAATCCATGAGGATAGTTATGTCTTAGACGTTATAACTTCCGTTCTGGGCCGCGGCCAAAGTGGTTGGATGTTTGAGGAAATCAGAAACAAACTAGGATTGGCCTACCAAGTCGGTGTGCAGAACGAGTTGGAGGATGATTATGGTACTCTTGCAATTTTTGCAGGTTTGGACAAGAAAAACATAGAAAAAGCAAAGAAAATAATATTAAAACAGTTCAGAAAACTTGAAAATTTAAATAAAACCGAGCTTGATGAAGCAAAAACATATATCGAAGGCAACTATGCGTTAAATATAGAAGATAACTTCAATGCAGCAGATAATCTGGCTTTTTGGGAAACAATAAAAAACACCTCATTAGCAGATAATTATGTTAAAAATATAAAAAAAGTCAAAATTGGCGATGTTAAAAGAGTTGCAAAAAAATATCTAAATAATAAATATACCCTTATAATTATAGAGCAGAAATAACTATCTAGTCACTTCAAAATTCTTAATCTCCTGGGCAAGTTTTTGCGCAACCTTATTCTTTTCTAGCTTCTTCCTTATAGGATCAATTAATTTGTTGAGATATTCTGCAGTTGCCTGTTTTAGGTCAATAGGATGCAATTTCTTTTCGGCAAATACTTTCTCTAATTCTTCATATGACATAAACTCCCAATTTCCTCCAAACTTTTCAGGCCTTTCTACTTTTAGTGACTTAAATTTCTCAAAAATGATGTATTTACAATACTCCAAAATAGGGTTTTCTTCCACAATACCTGCAGGGCAATAAGCTTTCTTAATTTTTCTATTGACCTCTTCTGCAGCATCTGTCATGAATATTGCGCTGTCCGGGTTGCTCTTAGACATTTTCATTTCTATTGCCCTTTCCACAGTTTTTTCTCCTTTTGGAGGTTCCCCAAGGCCCATTAGCATGTGGTGGCTTACGATAACCGGCTTCCAAAATCCTATCTTCGGCCCAATTTCTCTAGCCAGGATATTTACCTTCCTCTGGTCCATCCCCAGCTGAGTGATCTCAGCTTTAAGATGAAAAATATCGGCAGCCTGCATGCAAGGATAAACTATCTGTGAGGCTTGCAAAACATCTGACTCAGATCTTCCCATTATTTCTCCTGTTCTTATTATCCTCTTCACTGTGCTGTTTCTTGAAACTTGCAGCACGGTTTTCCAATAATCTCTGTTATTCAGCAAGTCAGAAGCCCATACAAACTCAACATTCTTCAAATCCATATCGCATACCTTCCAGACTTCTATAAGGTACTTGCCTACTTTCTGTATGTGGTCTAGATTACCTCCCATCTTATTGTTAGCCCAGGCATGCCAATCCGCAACTAAAAACTTAAACTTACACCCAGCCTTAGTCATCTTATTGACGTTTATTGCTCTTAGAAGACCTTGTGCGATATGTATAACTGTTCCACTCGGCTCAAAACCATCATAAGCAATTGGGTGCTTTTTTGTCTCTAGAACCTGCTTTAACCCATCCTCGGTCACTATTTCTTCCCCTACCTGTTTTATCAGGTCTAATCTTTGCTTAATATTCATAATTTCCATAATTATTTGATTGATATTTAAATATTTGGTGAATAATAATGCGATAGACCACTGGACATTCACCCATAAGATATTTAAATGAGAAAATCTTATCTTGATTATGAAAATTTCTGTAACTATGCTCAGTTCTTACTTATACTGCCCAAGAAAACTGTTTCTGCAAAGAGTCCTCGCTGTAGAAGAACCACCTAAAGAAAGCCTTGTTCTAGGCTCTTTACGCCATGAAATTTATGATTTTATTAACCGGAGCGAGGAAATAATTGTTGCATCAATAAAAGAAAAAATATCCTATGATGAACTGTTAACAACATACAAAACATTTTATTCAAGAATATTAAGGGAAAAGATAATAAACAACAAATCAAGGATAAAAGAAGTAAATTTAGACATAGTTGATGTCTTTAAGAGAACATGGCCTTTAATTCTTAATGAAGCGGAAATAAGATCAAAAAATATTCTGGATTTTATACAAAAATACAATATCTATGGCAAAGAATTATGGGAGAGATTGACCCCAAAAATTATTTCCGAGCAGCGTGTAGAATCCGATCGGCTGCAATTAAAAGGAATCGTTGACAGAATAGAGGTCTATGAAACTAGGTATGTCCCTATTGAACTAAAAACCGGAAGAATGCCAAAACAGGGCGTATGGCCCGGCCATAAGATACAGATAGCAGCCTATGCAATGCTGTTGGAAGAAACCTTTAAAACAAAGGTTAAAGAGGGCTTTGTGCGCTACCTGGATGCAGATGAAACAAGGCAGATAGCAATTAACCCTTTTATGAAAGAGGAAATAATAAATTTAGTAAAGGATGTGCAAAACCTGTTAAAATCCCAAAATCTGCCAAATTACTGCGAAAATAAGAATAAATGCACTAAATGCGGTGTAAGGGGAACTTGCTATAATGAGCAAGAAGTCACCACATTATTGTCAGAAATTCAATAAAATCCAATCAAAAAGTTTATATATAACTTGAGTTATTTTAATTAATAATATTTACTCGTGAGGGGTATTACATGGCAGAAGAAGAGAGAAAGTTTTCAAAACAGCTTATAGGCAAAACTGTTGTAAGCAAAACCGGGAAGAGGTTTGGAGAAGTAGGTGATTTAGTCTTCGAAACGCGTTCTGGCGAGCTTATTCATCTTGTTCTGCACAGCCCAACGTCATACACAGAAAAACTGGAGTTGGAAAAAGACCAGGATGGCCACATTCTCATACCTTTTAGCGCTGTAATTGCCATGGGTGATTTTATGGTAATTGCAGAAGAGGACATTCTCTGAATTTCAATAATTATTTAAATTCTCCTACATTATCAATTTCTCATGGATAGCGCTATTTGGACGGAAAAATACAGGCCGCAAGAATTCTCAGAAGTAAAGGGTCAAAGAGAGATAGTAAAGAGAATAAAAGCGTTTGTCGAGCTGCAAAATATACCTCATCTTTTGTTTGCTGGCCCGGCAGGCGTTGGAAAAACCACTTTGGCTTTGGTTATAGCAAAAAAACTATTCAAAGACAGGTGGCACCAGAATTTCTTGGAATTAAACGCTTCCGATGAACGTGGTATTGATATAATAAGAAACAAAGTAAAGGATTTTGCCAGAACACGGGCCATTGGTGACGTTCCATTCAAGATAATTTACCTGGATGAATGTGATGCCCTGACAAGAGAAGCCCAGCAAGCATTGAGAAGAACAATGGAAAACTACACTCAAAATTGCAGGTTTATTCTATCTGCGAATTATTCCTCAAAAATAATAGATCCAATACAAAGCAGATGCGCAATGTTCCGTTTTAAGCCATTAGGCAAGGAAGAGATTTTTACAATAATAGAACACATTGAAAAAGAAGAAAAAATAAAAATTAATGAAAAAGCAAAAGAAGCATTGTATGATGTAAGCGAAGGAGACGCAAGAAAAGTAAACAATATATTACAAAGTTCTGCTGCAATAAGCAAAGATATAACAGAAGAGACTATTTATTCAATGGCATCTGTTGCAAAGCCAAAAGAGGTTGATGAAGTCCTAAAACTAGCATTACAAAACAAGTTCATTGATGCAAGAAACAAATTAATGGATATAATGCTAAATTATGGTCTTTCTGGATTGGACATAATAAAACAGATACAAAAAGAAATTTTAAATTTAGATACAGACAATGAAAAGAAAATGTTATTGATGGAAAAATGCGGAGAGATAGAGTTTAGGATGACCGAAGGCTCTGATGAATTCATACAGCTGGAAGCTTTGCTAAGCCAATTTGTTCTTTATGGGGCTAAGAAATAATAATCAAAAACTAGCTAATCAAGTGCTTAACCAATATTTCTTTATCTACATTATCGAGGTAGTTAAAATCCACAGTTATATCTACACTTTTTATAAAATCAGTTCTGGGATCAGCTAGATCCTGGGTGCAGGTTATTGTCCTTTTTCCATTAACTAATTTTACAGTACCGATCTGTTTAGTTCCGACTGCAATCAACCCCCCACAATTCAATGTAGTTGTTAGTCCAGTGTCAACTTCAACCCTGACATCATCCTCGTTTGCCCTTCTCGTAGATGGATCTTTTGGGCAATTAGCAGCGGTAGCAGGATCAAAAACATCACCACTCCCAGAATGCATTATATCAAAGCTGAACTGTATCTTATCCGTTCCAGCTACATTTTGTCTGAATGCAGTAACTCCTACAGGACTGCCTGAACTGAAAACTCTTTTTGTTTCACTAGGATCACAAATAGAATCATCAGAGACATCCACTAAATTCTCTAAAACACAAATTTCCGACACAGCAGTTGTATTATATTTGTAGCATACATCTGCCCTAAAGATGAAAACAGTATTCCCTGCTAAACTATCCTTAAAATTAAAGTTTACACCGGTTTTTGGAAATTCAATAAAAGTCTCTATACCTTCTATAATATTTCCTTCAGAATCCCTTTCTCGTGGTGTTGGAATTTCAGTTGGGCTTATATCCTGTAAATCTGCATCTGTAAAATCAGTAGGATCAGACCTAAAATCACTAGGTGCAAATCCTATTAAATCTATTTTAATATCTGAAAGCGCTCCAAATTTATGTTCTCCCTCATTCTTTAATGTCACGATAACCTGGAATGGGAAAGTATCCCCATCAGTAACCTCCTCTGGCGGGCTTCCTTCCAAGAAGGCTATGACTAAGCCTTGGGAACCTTCAAGAAATGGCGTAGTAGGTGCCCCACCGATAACATCTCCTCCACCCTCACATGCTGATATTAAAAATAAGAGAACTACACCAAAAGCAATTAACGTTATATCCCTTTTTTGCTTCATTTTTTAATAATTACAATTCATTTGATTTCTTTTATTTAAAGGTTTCTAAAATCTTTCCTAATTTAAATTAACCCTCAGTCTGCACTTCCACAACATTAGACAACACAGCTATATTGCCTACACTATCTTCGGTGCGAACTGCAAAAATATAAAGTGTATTGGGTTCAAAGGCATTCTTGGTAACATAAGTTACAGTACCGGTTGTAAGAGGATCTGGTGGGTCATTGTAAATATCACCATCAAGTTTAATAGCATCAGAACCATACCAATTACTAGAAGATATTGAGGTATCGTTCATAGCTCGTACATGATATTGTTTTATAGAGTTACGTGCATCACCCGGAGCAGTCCACGTAAGTGTCATTTTGTACTTACTACCTTCCTTATCCGGTGTAACCTCTAGGTTATTTATCTTTGCAGGCGATATTTTATCTACTACAAATATCTCTTGATTAAAGAAATCATCAATGTCCTTGCATCCAATATATAATGCAGATCCATCCTGCCCAGTTATAGAGTCAGAATGTTGTGTGACATAAGATGTTTCACTTATATCAGATGATGAAACCGGTGTATTTTTAACTCTGCAAGCGGTATTTCTATCTGTTTTCCATTCGAGATCATTATCTACCCCCTCCTCTAGTCCTACAACCCTAGGGCCTTTCAGAACAGTTATCTTTAATGGAGGCAGCTCTGCACCCTCTTCTATTCTGAATGTGGTATCAACACCAGTGTCTTTAATACTCATAGAAGTTATAATCCCCTCAGTCCTTGTCACGTCTTCTATCTCAAGTAATAACCCTTCAAACGTACCGTCTGTCTTTTCAAATGCACCATCAACAAAAAATCCTTGCATACAGCCAACTTTAATTCTGTTATCGAAAAAGACAGTTGTTTCACCAGATTCGGCAATTTCAATTTTACTTTTTGTGATGCCGCATCGATGTTTTTTTGTTAAAGTAGAGGTTGGGTAATCATCTTCATCAAGAATTTTACATGCAATATTTCCATTATCCTCGAACTTATCCTCTACAAGAAAATGATATGCCCCTATGGACCTAATCTTACAAAATACATCGTTTTCTGTGTCAAGAATTAAATCCACACTATCATCTTTATGGGATATAAAGGAAGATGGCACTATTGTTGAGGTTAAAACGGGAGGTTGTGACTCACATCCATTAGTTGAAGCCGAACATACTTCCCCAACAGCACATGGCACAATCTCTGACTCATAGCATTTCCCTTCCCCCTCACATTCAAGAGTGCTTAAACTCCACTCTCTTTCTTCCCCTTCACCTACACAAGTTTTAGTTGGATCTCCATTAATTACGCACATCCAATCTACATTTTCTACCCCTAAACCCTCACAAAATCCAGATAGATCAACCTCACCATTACCATCACTAGGACCGTTGGGTCCCGTTGGGTCATCACCGACTGGGGTATCTGATGGTCCTGATGTTGGGCCTATACCAACAAGTTTCTTTATTTCTATTTGTTTTGAAATTGTTGATCTGTAAGAATATTTCAGTTCTATATTTATTGGAGTTGTATAAGCAGATTGAATACTCCCTAAATCGGACACGGTTAGAGTACATATAACAAATCCTTCTCCGTTGAAAAGCCTGATTAAATTAGTAGTACCCTTAGTACCATCCGCAAAAGGACTGCATCTCCCACTACCTAATAAATCTACATTCCCAATCTGTACCTTTTTCAACTGCACCCTATCAAAATCTTTTCTCTTTAATATCCCGCGCCCAAGTGGACTGCATTTGTCTAAAACCTTTAGATAATCTCCATTTTTCTCTTTAACCGCAGACGCCCCTGTTTTTAACACATCACCATCACCAACATTTTTTATATTGATTTTAAACTGTATCTTTCCTGTAGATGCTTCTTGGTCAATTCTTGTTACAGCAACAGGAGCTCCCTGGCTTGGTACAGATTGGCTTCCAATATTGCAGACTTTTTCTTGCCTGTCATCAAATGGAAAAGGGTCAATACAAACAGTCGGACTTGATTTTGTAAAGTAGGGATAACACACAGTAGCTAATATAATGGGATTGTACTCATCAATCGTTAACTTTTCAGCAACTATTTTACCTTCAAATTCAGCCGAATCAAAACCGCCTAAGGGGTTAAAGGAACTTGCACCCGGCAAAAACAAGATAAAATCTCCATCATCATTTCCTATTCTTTTTGATTTTTGATCAAAATCAATAATTGCATCGTCAAATCCACTGAGGTAAATTGTCCCTCTGCCAAAATCTTTTTTATCCTCCCCCTTATCTGTGGGGTAAGTTCCTTTATTTTTAACATCAACTATAATCAGAATATCCTCATCCGCTTCCACTAAGTATCTATCCCCAGGATAATTTTTAACAAATTCCATTACCAATCCCTCAGCTCCTCTTTTAAAGTCTGTGCCATCATCCTTACCATCTCTTTGTAATAGGTCACATCCAGAAATAGCTATAATTGACAAAAGAAGGAATAAAATCCAAATCCTATTTTTAGCCTTTTTAACCATTTTAATATGTCAGTATCTTTTCTATTATTATGTCTTTCGATATTGAAAACGTATAGCCATAATCTAATTCTATACTCAATGGAGCTACGTAAGCATCAAAGCTTGTATCAATATCATCTGCATCTTTTGTACTGCATCTGATTAAATCTTCTTTCTTTTCTAAAGTTGAACCCTTTCCACCTCTAAGCTTTACAATTACATGAGTATCATCAATTTTTTCCCCATTACATTCTAATGGCTTTCCGGATAATGAGGCACTGACCACTATTCTATTGAAAAAATCTTTGTAGTTCAATCCCTCGCTTGTGCACGCCTTATCAAAGTTAGATAAATTAACTACCTGGCCATTACCGGCATTCTCAATACGAATTATAAAATGTGGCTTTACTTTTCCATTATCTTGAGGTAGCATCCTGGTTTCTACTTTAGTTATTGCAACTGGAGCACCTTGGCCTTCACCAAAAACCAAATCCCTAATGCTGCACGCTTTTTGCCCCCTCTTTTCCCCAATTATGTCCGTATCGATGCAAACAGAAGTCCCTAAGATTGTTTTGTATGGGTAGCATGCAGTAGCAAAAATAGTAGAAGGATGTGTTTCGCTTTGCGGACCTACTTGTTTTGCCAGTGCACTCACTGTTATAAAATCTTCATCTCCTACGGGGCTAAAAATAGACTTTCCATTAATACTAAATTCTTGCCTTTCTTCACTTTCAATACTTGCATTAACATAAGCAATCTCTGATCCAAAAACTAAAACGCCATCAACTATGTCAGAAGCCCCTGCATTTTTTATCTTTAGAGAAATTGGGAATCTACCATCCTCAAAAACATTTTCCGGGGGGGCATTTGTAAGAAATTCCATTCTAAGCCCAGAAAGACCTTTCCTTATATCAATATCTGTTATAGACCTTTTATCACTTCCTCCACCAAAAATTCCACCATCACAACCAGCAATAACTAGTAAAGACAAGATTCCAATTATTAAAATTATTCTTTTATTCATGCAAAATTTATTTGGTTTGTTGGTCATTCTAAAATTTCCTGTTTTAATTTTTATGCTAGCACTCCATTTTCCTCAGGCAGATCTAATGTATTATCTACTGTATCGGGTGGTATGACCCCCAACATTTTATCAGTTTTTTCCCAATTTCCATCTTTATTTACGGTCTCAACATGGTAATAATATTCAAAATCACCAACAAGGAAAGTGCCGGCTGGAAGACCTATGCCATTATCGGTGAATTGTGTGCTGCCTGCTAATGCCTCTCCAATTTTAGACCATTCTGCTTCTAGGCTTTCTTTCCTATAAATCCTATATCCGACAATATCCTTTGAACCACTGCCGTCATTTATGGATAAATCCCATTCTATGATCATATTTCCACTTTCAGCATGACCTCTTAAATTTAAGGGTGGCCCGACAAACCCTTCGTCTCCTTCTACCTTTTCCGGGAGTTTATCAATAGTAACACTAACACTCTTCTCAACGGTATAATTATACCTTACCTTAACCCTAAAGGATTTTGTTGTTATTGGTGCATTCCCTAAAACTACGCTAGGATCTGGCTCGAATCTACACCTAAATAATTTTCCTTTTTCAAAATCTTTTGATTCATCTCTGTATTTTATATCATTTACATCAAGAGCATACCCATTATATCTTTGCCCGCCTTCCACAAAAAATGAATCACATGTTTCTACACAAGTTTCATTTCTTTCAATGCAGGTATCTGCACATGAGTTATAACTACCAATTGCTAATCCTCTTTTACAATTGATACAATCATCTCCAAATAAATCTTCCGCACATTTGGAATTGCAGGTTGTTACTGGTACTCCGCAACTAGCAATACATTTTTGTTCTCCACTGCATTCACTCACACAATCACCATATCCCTCATTGTAATTTATGAATCCATCACAAACATCCAAACATTCATTTTTAACAAAGTTCTCGCATGAATCCGTACAAGTTATACAATTTTTGTCATCTTTCTTACAACAATTATCCAGAATCGGGTCTTCATCAGCATCGCATGTATCTAGACCATAATTTACAAATCTCTTATTACAGCTAGTTGCAGGATCAAAACCAATACCTTCCGGTAAAAATAAAACTAATTCATTTAGTTTGTTTATCCTTCCTTGCCAGCCTTCCCTATTGTCTATTTTAATATCTAAGGATGGTCTCACTATATAATCCTTGCTGACCCCGATTAAAGGACTCGTAGTTCCCATCTCTATTTTAGCAGGGCCATTGGTATACACAGCAACAGGATTTCTGTCTGCAATAGCAAACTCATCAAAGACATCTAAACCCTCCCTTGCCATAGCCCTCTGCCGTTCCCTATTTATGAAATAAACCTTTAAGAATGCAAGCGTCTCAAAATTAAACTCCGCAAATGTTTTTATTCTATTGCTGCCTGTTTTTAGAACTCCCCTCTCAACTGATGTTTCATCAAAAGTACAGGCAAAATCACTCTCTTCTAGCGTAAATACTGAAAATTTCTTTTCAGGATCAACCTTATCTGCATGCAATTTATAATTATCCCTCTCCACAAAACATCCAACCTTTATGTTAATGGGATCGTCTAGAGTTCTTGCAGTTACTGACCCCCATATAATCACATCTTCATCCTCATAATACCTCGGATCTGCAGACTGCACATTCTCGAGATAAACTCCTAAAGGCTCAAACTGATTTTCCTCTACCTTGCCCGTAATTGCGTATTGTAATTGACTAGTAAACCACCCTTTGATCAAACCCGAATAAGTAGCAAGAAACGTTTTAGGTGCGGCCAAAACCGCTTCTCTTTCCTCACCGGAAGTTTCCACTAAAACCTCTCCATAAATATCATAAGCCTGAAATCCAAAAAGTCCTAAATAAAATATCCATAATACACTCACTAAAGTTTTTTTAATTCCTGAATCTTCAATAAAAGTAAAAAAATAAAAAATCCAGATTGGGAATAATAATTTGTTTGATAAGACATCTAAAAACTGGATACCAATAACCCCTGAATTATCGGGAATAAAGAATGCTAAACTTGGGAAAGCAAAGATGTCCCATGCCATCACAAATAAAAAAACCATATGAGATGTTCCTACTTCTGTGCCCTTGTCAAACCCCTTCAAAAGAAAAGTAAAAACAAAAAAGGCAAAAACAAGATGAATAAACACCCAAAGATTTGCCTTGCCTAGAGACCACATTAATGCAAACAAGAAAATAAAAGCTATTGGGAAAATAAATGCCTGGGCTGTTTGGGGTCTCCCTTTAAATATGAAATAAATGACTATGAATGTAAGAAATATTCCTCCCTGTATGGTCTTCAAAACTATATCCACCCCACCACCTAGAATTATATTTAAATCAACACCATTAACTCCTGCTATAAAAAAATCAAAAAGCCAGAGCAATATAGGAAAAAGTAATATACCTGCACTAGCAGTCTTTCCGATAGCCCTAGCACCCAACCGAGTAGAACCAATAGCCAAACGACCCATCATACCTGCTCCTGCTACACCAAGGCCGACTCCTGCCAATCCCATTTTTCCAACTCCCCTTACCCCACGACCTACCCCTTGGCTTATAGGGTGCTGGACTATATTTTGAGTTATTGGATGCTGGATTACACTTTGAGTTACAGGATGGTTTTTTATAGATCTGCCAGCACTGCCAATACCTCTACCAACTGCACCTACAGCCCTAGCACCCGCAATTATTATTGGAATAACCATCTTTATTTACCTAACTAAAAAAACCTACAGAATTCTTCCCAAACCACCTCTTTATTACCTATCTTCTACTTCTACTCTTATCTCGACAATATCTAACCTTGTTCTAGGCCTTATCTCAATGAAATTATTTCCTTCTTCTACGAAATCAGGATCATCATCATCATTAAGTGTTTTGGTAAATATTCTATCTTCTGTATCTATGGTGGATAACCTATCATTAATGTTCAGGTCAGCCCTTTTATTCCTTTCACCTTCAACAAATTCTATTGACAAAATAACATCTACATCACCAGCTTCTATATCATCTATAATGCTTTGATTAACCTCAAAAAAGTAAACAGTTTCTCTGATTTCCTTCTCCACAAATTCAATCTTAATCTGTTCTACACTATAGCTGCCTTTATTGGTCTTAAAGATAAGTCTATTCTCTCCTGCATTTAGAACCCCTAAAGGTAAGGGTTGTCTGTAAGGATCCTCACATACAGGAACAGCCGAAAATACTTCCCTATTATTTATGAAAATCTCCAGAACACCCACACTAGCTACGTTTCTGCAATATGGAACAAACCTTAAGTCAACCCTCTCGACATTAAATAACTCTGTACCCGTCAACGTAAAGACATTCCTACTTTCCTGCTTGCTCCTGTCAGTTATATCCCCAACTATTTTTATATCATCAAGGCTATATTCATTTGTTTTCCAGAATCTAAAACCAACAGAGGAAACACCAAACTCAAAAGTATTTTCATCTCTAAGTAAATTTTTTTTCAGCCTTATTGGAGCGACAGTCTCTGAAATTATCTCGTTTTCATAAATAATTTCATTATTCAGCTTAATTGTCAGGATTCCTTCATGCTTCTTAGCATTGAACGACAAAATGACATTATCTGTATTTTCCATATCCTCTATGCCAAAACTAACAACCCTCTTTTTTTCATCAAACCAGCCATTTCTTACAATAAACGGATTTAATTTCTCCAGTTCTTTGGCATCCGTCTTCTCAAATAAAAATATATTTGGGATTGTTTTATCTAATATTCCCTCAACATTATCTAGTCTTCCAGGAAATTCCCTTAATAATATATCTTCATTATCCTTACTGCTGCTTTTACTAGTTTTTTCAATATCTTCACCCTCAAGCAACGCTTCCCTTTCAGATTCTGGAAGAAATAGTATATACAAAATGATTAAACCTCCAATAACAGCTACCAAAACTGCTGCATTAACACCGCCTTGGGCTTTTCTCAAAAATTGTCACCTTTTATTTATATCTACTTTTGTGTAAAAAATGAATAGTTTAATATATAAATGTTTTGATTTGTAATATTTAATTATAAGAGTAATAGACCATCGAGACCTTTTAATTCATTTATTTAACAATTGATAAAATGAAAATAATACATTCTGACTTTAAAAAAGGTATAGTTAAAGTAAAAATCGAGAACCTGGATGATTTGTGGTACTTAAACCCCCTAATAGAAAAAAACGACCTTGTAAAAGGAAAAACCCTTAGAAAAATAAAGGTAGGAGAAGAAACCCAAAGAAAGCAAAAAATAGCAAAAAAGGCAGTTTTTCTTCTTATAGAGGTTGAAAAAGTCGAGTTTAGCAAAACCTCAAATGTTTTAAGAGTCTCTGGAACAGTAAAAGAAGCTCCAGAAGATGTTCCTCTGGGCACTCACCATACATTTAACATAGAAGAAAATTCCATTATTACCCTAATAAAGCAAAAATGGCTCAAATTCCAGATTGACAAACTAAAAGAAGCAAGTCGCGATGTTTCCGCTAAGATACTAATCTGTGTTCATGACCGCGAAGAAGCCTATTTTGCATTAATGAAGACATACGGCTATCAACTGCTTACAAATATTAAAGGGACAGTGGCAAAAAAAGCAGATATAAAGCAAGTAGAAAGTAATTTTTACAAGGAAATTCTTAAACAACTCATAGAATATGATGAAAGATACGATTTAAGCAAAATAATTATTGCAAGCTCTTCTTTTTGGAAAGAGGAGCTTATGAAAGAAATTGACGACGAAAAACTAAAGAACAAAATAATATTGGCGACATGCTCTTCTGTTGGGGAGAATGCAATAAATGAAGTCCTGAAAAGGCCGGAAACAGAAAATGCATTAAAGCAAGACCGCATAGCTCGTGAGTTTAGATATATAGAAGAGCTTTTTGCAGAGATATCAAAAAGCAATTTAGCATCTTATGGCTTAAAGGAAACAAAAAACGCAGCTGAAGCAGGAGCAGTAAAAACTTTATTGATAACTGATAAATTTATACAGCAAAAAAGAATGGAAAATAAATATGAAGGTATAGAAAATATAATGAAAACTGTCGATAGCGCAAAAGGGGACATATTGATAGTAAGCTCAGACAATGAAGCAGGGAAAAAATTAGATGGACTAGGAGGAATAGCAGCAATTTTAAGATATAAAATAAATTATTAGAAAAAATTAAAAATATACCCTGAAACAATATTAAAAAAGAGGAAAAACAATGCCAGAAGATTTCACCTCAGTTTTGAAAGAAAAACGGATTTTCAAGCCTTCTAAAGAATTTAGTGGGAATGCCCACATTAAGAGTCTGCAAGAGTACAAGAAAATCTACAAAAAGTCTATTGAAAACCCAGAAAAATTCTGGGCAGAGAAAGCTGATCAGCTGCATTGGTTCAAGAAATGGAAAAAGGTGTTGGGGAGTAATAAAGATTTCTTCAAATGGTTTGAAGGCGGAAAAATAAATGTTTGTTATAATTGCCTTGACAAAAATATAGCGGAAGGAAAAGAAAATAAGGTTGCCATAATCTGGGAAGCAGAAGATGGTCAAACTAAAACTTATACCTATTCTGAATTGCTGCAGGAAGTTTCAAAATTTTCTAATGTCCTTAAGGCTCATAATCTAAAAAAAGGAGACAGAGTTTGCATATACCTGCCAATGATCCCGGAACTGGCAATAGCGATGCTAGCCTGTGCAAGAATAGGTTTAATACACTCCATAGTTTTTGGAGGTTTTTCCTCTGAGTCATTGAAAGACAGGATAAATGATTGCAATGCAAAACTTATAGTTACTTCTGATGGTGGTTTTAGAAATGGAAAAATAATTCCATTAAAAGAAAATATTGACAGGGCACTTAAAGGCTGCCCTTCAGTAAAAAAGGTTATCGTCGTAAAAAGATGCAAAAACAAAATCTCTATGAAAAAAAATAGGGATTGCTGGTTCCATGATGAAATGTCAAAACCAAAAATTGATGATACATGTAAGGCCATAGAAATGGATTCAGAGGATCCATTATTCATTCTATACACTTCCGGAACAACCGGAAAGCCAAAAGGAGTGCTGCATACACAAGCTGGTTATTTGCTTTATGTATACCAGACTTTCAAATGGATTTTTGATATAAGAGATGATGATATTTACTGGTGCACTGCAGACATTGGCTGGATTACGGGCCACAGCTACATAATCTACGGACCCTTATCTAACGGAGCGACATCTTTGATGTATGAAGGTGGCCTAACATACCCCCATCCAGATAGGTTTTGGAGAATAGTTGAGAAATATAAAGTTACAATTTTCTATACTGCGCCTACAGCCATAAGAGCATTAATGAGATACGGAGATAAGTGGCCTAAAGCCCGCAGCCTTAAAAGCCTGAGATTACTGGGAACAGTTGGAGAATCAATAAACCCAAAAGCATGGATGTGGTATTACAATATAATCGGAAATAAAAGATGCCCAATTGTAGATACATGGTGGCAGACAGAGACAGGAGGGATTTTAATTACACCTTTGCCAGGAGCTACCCCGATAAAACCCGGCTCAGCAACATTACCCTTCCCAGGGATAGTTCCTGAAGTTTTGAGAGAAAATGGTTCTAAAACAAATGTCGATGAAGGCGGTTATTTAGTAATTAAAAAGCCCTGGCCAGGGATGTTAAGAGCTGTTTGGCATAATCCAAAAAGATACGAAAAGACATATTTTGGAAAATTTAAAAATACCTATCTTGCAGGCGACAGTGCAAGAAAAGATAAAGATGGCTATTTCTGGATAATGGGAAGAATTGATGATGTAATTAAGGTTGCTGGTCACAGGCTTGGAACAGCAGAAGTAGAAAGTCACATTGTCAGCCACAAAGCAGTTGCAGAAGCTGCTGTTGTTCCAATACCGGATAAAATCAAAGGCCAAGCAATTTATGCCTTTGTTACACTGAAAAAAGGTATAAAAGCTACAGATAACCTAAAAAAAGATATTATAATGCATGTAGCCGACAATATGGGCCATATAGCAAAACCATCAAAATTACAGTTTGCAGATGATCTGCCAAAAACAAGAAGTGGAAAGATAATGAGAAGAGTTCTTAAAGAAATTGCTAAAGGCACAAAAGAATATGGCAATATAGCAACATTAGCTGACCCAAGCGTTGTTAAAATACTAGAAAAAAGAGTAATAAAATAAAAAGCTACAAAAACTTTATATATGAGCTCTGTTTAGAATTTATTAACTACCAAGTTAAAACTAAATATACCTCGATATAAGTAAAAGTACTGGTATGGGGTAAAAAAACGTAACATATTAATAGTAGTATCAATTCATTCGTCCCCTATTAATAAAAAAAAGGGGGTAGGTTTCAATGATAGTAAAAGAAGAATTTCTAAGTAAATTGAGGAGGCATTTCTCTTTAAATTTATATGAGGTAAAAATCTGGACTGCGCTATTAAGCCGCGGCGTTTCCACAGCCGGTGAGCTTTCTGATATAGCAAACGTTCCCAGAAGCAGAAGCTATGATGTTCTGGAAAGCCTGGAAAAGAAGGGGTTTGTTATAATGAAACTTGGAAAGCCGATAAAATATCTGGCAGTCCCTCCTAAAGAAGTTCTTGAAAGGGTAAAGAAGAATGTGAGTGATGAAGCAAAAGAACGAATAACAAGGCTTGAAGATCTTAAGAAAACAGACGTTATAGGCGAGTTAAACACCCTACATACGCAAGGTATTGAACTTGTAGAGCCCGCAGACCTTTCTGGATCATTAAAAGGAAGACACAATCTGTATAACCATCTCGAACTTACAATAAGAAATGCAGAAGAATCAGTTTCAATAATGACTACACCTCAAGGCCTGATGAGAAAGATAGAAGGCTTTAAATCCACATTTGAAAGATTGAAAAAAAGAGGAGTTAAAATCAGGATAGCGGCACCGCTAACAAAGGAGACCGCAGCCGCAGTAAAAGACATATCCGGAGTTGCAGAAGTTAGAAACGTCGAAACAAGAGCCAGATTTGTAATTGTTGATGGCAAAGAGATAATATTTATGATAATGGATGATAACGCTGTGCATCCAACCTATGATATAGGGATATGGGTTAATACACCCTTCTTCTCCAGCGCATTAGAGAACTTATTTGATATAGCTTGGAAAAACATGAAGCCAGCAAACGAAATTCTTAGGAAACACTAATTTTTCTTTCTTATTTTTATTATTATAGATTAAACAAAATTTTATCTATAGAATTTTTAATCTGCAAGATAGGAAAATTTTACAAATTCAAAACTTGATTTTCCAATAAACAAAAGACTTATAAAATAAATAATCTCTACTTCTGCATTATTCAAAATGAACAAAGAAAAAATCAAACAACTTAAAAAAATTGCAAACGAAATAAGGAAAGAATCAATAATAATGACCCACCGCGCACAATCAGGCCACCCTGGCGGTTCTTTGTCAGAAGCAGATATCCTAGCAGCGCTATATTTCTACAAATTAAGAATTAACCCAAAAAAGCCGCATTGGGAAGATCGTGACAGGTTCGTATTAAGCAAGGGCCACGCATCTCCTGGTTATTATGCGGCTTTGGCAATGAAAGGATTTTTTTCAAAAAGCGAACTTAAAACATTCAGAAAAATGAATGGTCTCTTACAGGGCCATCCAGAACTTAAAACACCTGGTGTGGATTTTGCCGGGGGTAGTTTAGGACAAGGAGTTTGTTTTGCAAATGGCCTTGCAATAGCAGGGAAGCTTGACAAGAAAAAATACAAGGTTTATGTTTTGATTGGCGATGGAGAAAGCCAGGAAGGGGCTGTCTGGGAAGCTGCAATGGCCGCCGCTCATCATAAGCTAGACAATTTAGTTGTAATTCTTGACAAAAACCAGGTACAGGAAACCGGCAAAACAAAAGATATCATGAATATAGATCCTGCACCAGATAAATGGAAAGCATTTAACTTCCATGTTTTTGACATCGATGGTCATAACATGGAAGAAATTGTGGAAACCCTGGATAAAGCAGATAATGTAAAAGGAAAACCAGTAATGATTGTATTAAACACGATAAAAGGCAAAGGAGTTTCATTTATGGAATTAAATTATAAATTTCATGGAAAAGCACCAAATGATGAGCAGTTTAAGCAGGCAATGGAAGAATTAAAGAAGATTGACGAGAAATTAAAATAATTATTCATAACTAAAATGGAACCAAAAGCAACAAGAGAAGGCTACGGAGACGCTTTAGCAGAAATTGCTAAAAAAAATAAGAACGTTGTAGCTTTAGATGCAGACTTAAATGACAGCACTAGAAGCGATTACATAAAAAAAGTCGATCCAAGCAGATTTATAGGTATGGGCATTGCCGAACAGGATATGATAGGAACAGCAGCCGGTCTTGCAGTCTGTGGAAAAATACCCTATGCAAGCACCTTTGCAATTTTCAGCGAAAGAGCTTTTGAATTTATGAGAAACATAGTTTCTAGAAACAAATTAAATGTAAAGCTGGCAGGAAGTCATGCAGGGATACATACTGGAGAAGACGGCAAAAGCGCGCAAGCAATAGAGGACATTTCTATCTACAGGACACTGCCTAACATGGTAGTTATACAGCCTTGCGATTATATAGAGACAAAGAAGGCAGTCCATGCACTTTTAGATTATCATGGCCCAAGTTATATGAGGCTATTAAGAAACCCCCTTCCGATTATCCACGACCATAATTATAAATTCAAGATTGGAAAGGGAGAAATTTTAAGAAAAGGAAAAGACGCCGTAATTTTTGCAACCGGAACGATGGTCCACGAATCATTAAAAGCTGCAGAATTATTAAAGAAAAATAAAATTGATGTTTATGTGGTTAATATTCATACAATAAAACCCATAGACGAAAAATTAATTATAGGGTTGGCAAAAAAAACCAATTGCGTAATCACGGCAGAAGACCATAATATCATTGGAGGCTTAGGAAGCGCAGTAGCAGAAGTTTTGTCTGAGAATTACCCGTGCATAATGAAAAGGATTGGCATGGAAGACAGATACGGAGAATCCGGAAAGCCAGATGAATTATATGATAAGTATGGTTTAAGTGCAAAACATATTGTTGAAAAAGTAAGAAAAGTTATTAAAAAGAAGAAATAATATACTCCATATTAGAACTATATTCACGGTGATGCTAAAATGAAAATTTTCCTCGATACAGCTTCAGTAGAAGACATAAAGATAGCAAACGACATTATTCCATTAGATGGAGTAACAACCAATCCTACCTTAATCCTGAAAGAAGGTAAAGATTATGTTAAAACGCTTAAAGAAATAACCAAGATTGTTAACGGACCTATAAGCGCAGAAACCATATCTTTAGACGCAGAAGGAATGGTAAAGGAAGGGAAGGAATTTGCAAAAATACATAAAAATATAGTAATAAAAGTTCCAATGACACCGGAAGGCATGAAAGCCTGTAGGATAATGACTAAATCAGGTATCAGAATCAACACAACATTGATTTTTTCTGCTAACCAAGCATTATTGGCAGCAAAAGCTGGAACCTACTTAGCAAGCCCATTCCTAGGAAGATTAGATGACATAGGAGAAAAAGGCACAGAATTGATCAAAGAAATGAGGCAAATTTATGACAATTACGGATTTAAATCACAGATTCTTGCAGCCAGCATTAGATCCACAGATCATGTTAAGGAAGTAGCAATGATGGGCGCAGATATAGCCACTATGCCCTTTAAGGTCTATGAGCAATTATTCAAACACAAATTAACAGATGAAGGAATAAAGCAATTTCTGGACGATTGGGCTAAACTGCAGAAAGATTTGAAGAAAAAATAGAAATAATCCTGATTCTTACATAAAACAACAATATATTTAAATTAATTCCAATACTTTCTGGGTAATATGGAAATAGACAAAATAATCCTGACTTTACATACGTTTGAGAGGAGAGTGCTTCCTGTTTTAAAGGAAACGAGCGCATTTGAAAAAATCGCTGAAAAAACAGGATTGCAGAAAGTCGAGGTAATGAGGGCGCTGCAATGGCTTCAAAATAAGAAGATCATAAGGGTAAATAAAACATTAAAAGAGGCCATCAGTCTTGATGAAAACGGATTAAAATACAAGGAAAAAGAGCTGCCAGAAAAAACATTTCTGCAGTCAATAAAGGATAAAGCCTCTCTGGATGATATAAAAAACAAAACAAACCTAAGCAGAGAAGAGTTGGGGGTAAGCCTTGGCATCCTAAAATCAAAGGGAGCGATAGAGATAAGCAAGGAAAAAGGAACTATCATATCTATAACTGATATCGGAAAAGACATCCTGAAAAAAGGATTTCCAGAAGAAGCATTTCTCAAAAAAACCTTTCCGATCAGCACTTCAGAAATCAAAGACTTGGATAGACTATCATTTGAGAATCTAAAAAAAAGGCACAAGCTCCTGAAAATAAATATCCTAAAGATAATAACTGCAGAACCTACAGAAATAGGCAAAAAAATAATTCAACACGGGATAGAAGGAGAAAATATCATAGACTCTCTTACACCTTCAATAATTAAATCTGGATCATGGAAAAACAAAAGATTAAGAAGCTACGATGTAAAAATTAACGTACCAAATATTTCTGGCGGAAAACAGCATTTCGTCAATCAGGCAATACAATATATAAAAAGGATATGGCTTGATATGGGATTTAGGGAGATGACCGGCAACAATGTCCAGACATCTTTCTGGGACTTAGATGCTTTATTTGTGCCACAGGACCATCCAGCTAGGGATATGCAGGACACTTTCTATATTAAAGATCCAAAATACGGAAAATTACCTAAAGAACTGGTAAAAAAAGTAAAAGCCGCTCATGAAAACGGCTATACAACCGGAAGCAAGGGCTGGCAATACAATTGGTCTGAGGAAATAGCAAAGGAAAATCTGTTAAGGACACATACAACGGTTCTGTCAGCGCAAACAATAGCAAACTTAAAGAAAGAAGATTTACCTGCAAAATTTTTTTCAGTAGGAAAAGTATTCCGAAACGAAACATTATCCTGGAAATCATTATTCGAGTTCATACAGGTAGAAGGAATTGTTGTTGACCCGAATGCAAACTTCAAGCATCTTAAAGGTTATCTGAAAGAGTTCTTCGCAAAAATGGGATTTCCTGATGTCAGGATAAGGCCTGCTCATTTTCCTTATACAGAACCCTCTGCAGAAGTAGATGTATGGCACCCTGTAAAAAAACAATGGGTAGAATTAGGGGGTTCTGGGATCTTCCGCCCGGAAGTGGTAAAACCTCTACTTGGCTTTGAATGCCCAGTTTTAGCTTGGGGCCTTGGCATGGAGAGGACAATTATGGATTATTACAGTATAAAAGACGTTAGGGATGTGTATAAGAATGATTTAAAACAGTTAAAAGAGATGAAAATCTGGATGAAATAAAAAGAAAAATGCCGACAATAAACCTCAACAGGAACGTTTTTGAAAAGCTTGTAGGAAAAGATATCCCGACAGAAAAGCTAAAAGACAGAATATCCCTGCTTGGAACTGATTTGGAGGATGTAAATGAGAAAGAGATTATTGTAGAAGTATTTCCAAATAGACCTGATATGCTCTCTGTCCAAGGTTTTGCTAGAGCTTTCTCCTCTTTTATCAATGTTAAAACCGGATTAAGGCAATATAAAGTTGAACCCTCACATGAAAAAATGATAGTGGATAAATCTGTTGCAGATGTGAGACCCTACACGGCTTGCGCCATAGTTAAAAATATACATTTTGACGATGAAAAAATTAAGGAAGTTATCGACATACAGGAAAAACTGCACATAACCTATGGGAGAAACAGAAAGAAAGTAGCTATAGGCATATACCCCTTTGAAAAAATAAAAACCCCAATAAAATTTCTGGCGCAAAATCCGAAAGACATAGTATTCCAGCCCTTGGAATCCAAAAAAGAGATGAATATATTAGAAATTCTTGAAAAGCATCCTGCCGGAAGGGCTTACGGCCATCTGCTGAAAGGAAAGAAAAAATTTCCTGTTTTCAGAGACTCAAATAACGAAGTTCTTTCGGTGCCTCCAATAATAAATTCCCACAAGACCGGAAAGATAAATGAAAAAACCAAGGATATTTTCATAGAATGCTCCGGGTTTGATTTTAATATTATGAAGAAATGCCTCAACATGATTGTAACAGCATTATACGAGATGGGGGGTAAAGTATATTCTATGGATATTATTTATGGAAACAAAAAACATATTACACCAGATTTAAGGCCGGAAGAAGTCAAAGTGGATATAGCTTATATAAACAGATTATTAGGCCTAAATCTGAAAGAAAACGAAATTAAAAAATTATTTGAAAGAATGGGATATGGATACAAAAACAAAAAAGTATTTATCCCGGCATATAGGGCAGATATAATACACCAATCTGACCTTGCAGAGGACATAGCAATAGCATATGGTTACGAAAACTTTCATTCTATAATACCTCATGTAGCAACCATAGCCCAGGAAAACAAGTTTGAAATTTT
>JADFJW010000001.1 GCA_022565235.1 Nanobdellota archaeon
AAGGCGGACGCTCAGAAGATCAAGCAGGTTGAGAAGGATTCGCCTAGCGAGTTCGCCACCGTTGATGAGATTAAGACGGGGTTCCACACTCTGAAGGCCAGCGAGAAGCTGGAGTTCGTCAAGTGGTGTGGCACGATCATCGGCGTGACGATCGAGGGCGACTTTCAGGATGGTTCCGACGCTGGCCCCATTCCCGACAGCCTCAAGCGTGAGCCTAAGCGCAAGAAGGATGGTAATGCGAAGTCATCAGCGTGATGGAACAGATTGACATCTCTGGCGTCGATAAAGCAGACGTGTTGCGTCTTCTTTATAATAGCGCTCGGACACAGGGCTTAGGAATCTTTCATCATGTCTCCGAGGAGATGACTCCTCAAGAAGCGCAAGAGCTTCTCGATGCGGGGCAAACGTATTTTGATTACCATAAGGGGCGCGTTATGAAGGTTAGTCTTCGCGACGACAATCTCAGTACAGCTCTTTATGACAGAGACAATGGAATGGGAGAACGGAGAGTTAAACGTGGAATACGAGTTAGTATCAGGTAAGACCACAAGGGGGGCCAGGGACTCACTTGGCGGAGTAGCTGGAATGGGCCCACCCCTGGAACCTGATGAAACTGAGTACGGTGCGGAGATAGTCAAGGTGACATTATTTGATGTGGATTTAACCCATCATTTCAAACATATAGGGCCAGTAGATGAGGACGATCTTTGGGAGCATGTAGAAAAAACCTTTAAAGAATTAGCTGAGGAGTTGAAATAAATAACCAGCTACAGGTGGGTAGGATTCCTTAGTTTAATTCTGGGTTTCCGTGGCAGCCTACCTGTAGCACTAAAGAGACTTAATGGAGAACTTTTAACAGGAGACAGAGATGGAAACATTACATTTTTCTATAATGTCACTGATGTAAATAATGTAACTGGATGTTCTATAGTAGTAAATAATAATTTCAATTTATCAAATAACTCAATAACTAAGAATATTGCACAAAACTTTACTCTAAAAAATATGGCAGTTGGACCTCACAACTGGAGCATTAACTGCTCGGATCAGGCAGGCAACATCGGAATTAGTGCTTTCAGAAAAGTTGTTGTTGTCCGAGCTTTCAGATTTAATAGAACAACAACAGACTTTACAACAATTAACATTAACAATATAACCAACCTTACTATAGAAAACTCAGTTGCTGGAAAAATAAACTTTACCCAAGCAATTGATCTAGGCGCAGGTGGAGACATAAACAGGTATGTTAACATATCATTTAACAGAATAGAGCTAAATTCAACTGCAATTCCAGCTTTAAATAAATCAGCAATCTTATATTTATATAATTTAACATTCACAAATCCAAGAATCTTAAGAGACGGTTCAGTATGTCTAACTACAATTTGCAAAAAGCTAAGCTATACGAAAGGTACTCTGAAATTTAATGTAACCCAATTTACTGTTTATTCTGCAGAAGAAACACCTAGTGCACCAGCAGAATCTGTAACTATATCTGAATCAAAGGCTGAAGACGTAGCAGGTAGTGGTATAGAAATCATTAAGAAAATTATTTACAGTCATTTCTTTACCTTAATAGAAGCTGATGAAGAAATAAATATAAACATAAACAGGAAAGGATTGGCAGTAACAAAAGTAGCATTTGAAGTGAATCAGGAATTAAATGATGTTTCATTCTCTATAATAGTTGTACAAAATCCATCAAATAGCATAGATAATGCCTACCAGTATTTTGAGATTGAGTTTGATAAAATATTCAATATAAACATAATATCCTCTAGTATAAACTTCAAGGTCAGAAAAGATTCAGGTTATATTAAGGAAACTATAGCACTAAATAAGTATAAAAGTGGATGGATTCAACTACCTATAAGATTCGTTAAAGAAGATAGCAATTATTATTACTATGAAAGCGATATCGATGGTTATAGCCTATTTGCAATAACCGGAGAGAAACCTTTAATTGAGGAAGAAATTATTGAAGAAGAAATAGGCGCTGGAAAAATCATAGAGATCAAGGTTCCAACAATTGAAAAGAAAATACAAATCCCAAGAGAAATATTTTTGGTATTACTTATAACATTCTTGTTGTTTTCATTTATATTACTGCTTATACAATTCCATCATGGACATGAATATGTATACAAGGAAACTTATATAAGCAAAACATTCGGGAAAATCACCGGGTACAGCCAAAGGGAATTTGGAAAACTGTATGTAAGAAAAGCAAAAGAAATTATCCAAAAAAAGTCCAAATCATCAATCAAAAGAAAAAGAAACAATTAAATTTTAAAGAATCTATTTAATTATCCCTTCTATCGGACTTGATGCCGAAGCATACAACTTTTTAGGAATCCTTCCGGCCAAGAAAGCATCCCTTCCGCACTCTACAGCCAATTTCATTGCTCTTGCCATCCTTATCGGATCGCGAGCCAAAGCAACTCCAGTATTAAACAAAACACCATCCGCACCTAACTCCATTGCAATGCTGGCATCGGAAGCCGTGCCTACACCTGCATCCACAATTATTGGAACTTTAGCATTCTCTATTATAATTTTTATATTGCTTGGATTCAAAATACCACGCCCGGAGCCTATTGGGCTTCCAAGCGGCATAACTGAAGTAGCTCCTGCATCTTCAAGTTTTTTAGCATAGATAATATCGTCATTAGTATAAGCCAGAACCGTAAATCCTTCTTTAACCAAGACTCTTGTTGCTTTAAGAGTTTCCTCATTATCTGGCATCAAAGTTTTTTGGTCGCCAATGACTTCCAGCTTAACCCAGTCAGGCATTCCTAACTCGCGGGCTAGTCTTGCAGTCCTTATAGCATCCTCTGCAGTATAGCAACCAGCAGTGTTTGGCAAAATCGTAAATTTTTCTTTATCTATAAAATTCAATAAATTTTCATTTTCATCATCAAAATTTACCCTTCTTATCGCTACTGTAACCACCTCTGCACCCGAAGCTTCATGAGCTTTCTTCATTATATCAAAATTCTCATATTTACCAGTACCTATAATCAACCTAGAATTAAGTTCGAACTTTCCAATTTTCAATTTATCATCATTCATCAACTAACCACCGCCCACTGCTGTCACAATTTCCAATTTATCGTTATCTTTTAATTTAGTATTTTCAAAGTTTTCTCTATGAACTATGTTTTTATTTAATTCGACAGCTACTACATCCATTTTAAGATCTAGTGCGTCTAATAATTCTGAAATCCTTGCGCAATCTAATTCCTTTTCCTGACCATTGATTATCAGCTTCATCTCCACCCCTAAATAGAATGGGAGTATTAATTAATTTAAAAAGATTATTGTTTAAATCAGCATTGTGTTTAAATCAATATTTTTAAATAGGCTGCATATTCCTGATTTGTTATGGATAATCTGATATTGGAACAAAACATCGCAAACAAAAAAATCCACTTTGAGAGGGCTATCTTCATATCATGGTACTGCTCGTTGGGGGACTGCACTTACTGCTACATGTCAACCCAAAAAAGCCTTATTTCTGACCCAAATAAAGCAAAAAGATCAACGGCATCAATACTTGCAGAAGCTTATCTTTGCAAAAAACTAGGCTGGAAAGTCGGAAATTTGGCAGCTGGTTATGGAAGCTATACTCCGCAAAGCATTTTGGAACTTGTGAAAAACATTTTTTCCATCACTAATGAAAAAATATGGCTTAACATCGGAGTATTATCAGAAAAAACTATCGAATCCCTTGTACCCTACTTAGAAGGAATTTATGGCGCTGTAGAAACGACAAACGAAATTGTTCATAAGAAAGTCGCTCCGAACAAGCCAATAGCTCCGATAGAAAGAATGTTTAAAATTTGTGATAAATACAATCTAAAAAAAGCAATGACTTTTATAGTAGGTATGGGGGAAACAATTGATGATTTTGATTCATTAAAAAATTTCATAATAAAAAATAACGTTGATAAAGTTATCTTCTATGCATTGAATCCCATAAAAGGTACAATGTTTGAAAATAATAATGGTCCGGAAATTGATTATTATGTGGAATGGATAAGAAAAACAAGAAATGAATTCCCAAATATTGATATCGTTGCAGGACCATGGGTAGACAGAGTGGATAACCTGCACCTTATGCTGGAAGCAGGAGCAAACGCGATAACAAAATTTCCCGCAATAAAGCTGTTCAACACAATACATGCAAAAAACATAGAAGAGGAAATAAAAAAAGCAGGTTTCGAGATGGAAGGAAGTTTTACACAAATTCCGGATATAAACATTGAAAACATAGATAATTTTGACTTTGACCCAATATTGAAAGAAAAAATAAAAATAAAATTGAAACAATATATTAATCAATTAAATAAAAATTAGAATTCTATTCGTACCTAAACGTCCGTCACTTCGTTCCTTGACATTAGCGATACTCATTTCATTCGTATCGTAATGCATACTCACTATCGTTCGTAGCTTTGCGTTACTCATAACGCAAAGCGTCCACGGGCTTTAATTTAGAAGCCCGGACAGCAGGTAAATATCCGGATGCAGCCCCTATACTAAAAGCAAATATGATACTTCCTGCAGTAAGCCAAATAGGGAATAATGGTTCCAAAAACGAAAAACCAGCCAGCGCAGCGATTTTGCCACCGGTAGTGGATATAACCCAGCCAAGAGCTACCCCCATAATCCCACCGATTGCACCTAATATTCCTGATTCTATCACAAATATGACTAAGATGTCACTATTTCTGGCGCCGATAGCCTTCATTATTCCTATTTCCTTTGTCCTCTCAAGGACGGCAGTGTACATTGTGTTCATTGTGTTGACGCTTGCTACAATTAAAGAAATAAGCGCAATCAAAACTAAGATTCCATTCAAAACTAATATGATATTATTGAAAGCTTCTAACGCATCCTCAAACGTCTGCACAAAAAAGTCCTCTTTTCCTTCTTTTTGACCCTTGTGCTTTCTTAACTTGTCTGTTATTCTATCAGCAAGCAGAGAAGGGTCAACATTCCTATTGGCTTTGACCATAACAAACCCAAATTGATCCTTATCGTCAGGAAATAATGATTCGAATGAATCATATGTAAAATAAGCATTAGAATCGTCTTGGGGATTCCCAATCTTTTCATAAAAACCAATGACTTCAAATACCTTATCATTAATCTCTATTTTTTCTCTTAAGGCTACAGGCTTTTTGAAAATTTTATTCTCAAGCTGATAATTATGCCCCAATACCACCTTATCAAGATCACCTTTTTTGATCTGTCTGCCTTTCCCGATACCAACAGTAAACGCTTCCTCAACAAATTGAATTTTATCAGGATCAATGCCAGACCCAAATACAAATTTAATTTGTCGGTTCTTTTTGACCTCGACTGTTTTCATGTATATTCCGGAGATCTCCTGGACTCCATTGATTTTTTCCACAAAATCAACATCGTCTCTTGAAATTCTGAAGTTTTCATCTGTTCCCGGAGCGCCTATACCTTTGCCCTGTATAAACAGCTTGTCTATGCCAGCTTGCTCAGCAAGAACATTAACATAATTCTGTAGGCCGACACCAAAGCTTACAAGCGCGTAAATAGCTGTTATTCCAATAAGAATGGACAGGACTGTCAGTCCGCTTCTTAGCTTCCTTTTTTTTACGTGTAGGAATGCATATTTGATTAAGTCCGAATTCATTTTGAAAAGTGCAGAGTCTGGCACTACGTTCTTTGACATTAGCGATACTCATCTCATTCGTATCGTAATGCATGCTCACTATCGTTCGTAGCTTTTCGATACTATCCGTATCTCAAAGCATCAACAGGATTTTTTCTTGAAGCTTGATAGGCAGGGACAGTACCTGCAATCAGACCAACTAAAAAGGAAAATAGTAAAGCACCCAGCACCAGTCCAATACCTACATCTGCCCTAATTAGTTCTGTGCCAAGAGCCAGTCTCCCCATAAAGGCAAATCCATGGGAGAGTATAAAGCCCGCTGTAATTCCAACAATCCCCCCAACCATCCCAAGCATACCAGATTCAATGAAGAATAAGGAAAAGATAGTGCTATTAGTTGCACCTATTGATTTCATTATTCCTATTTCCTTTGTCCTCTCAAGGACAGCAGTGTACATAGTATTGGTTATGCCTATTCCACCAACAATAATGGAAATGAAAGCTATTATCGATATGAATATCTGAACTCCAAATAAGGTACTGTCAAGAGTCTGCAGTGCGTTCTCCGGACTCTGAACGGTAAAATCTTCTTCACCTTCCTTTACATCCCTTTCTTTTCTCAATAATTTCTCAATATCCCGGATTACGTTATCGATAATTTTCAGTTCTTTGACTCTTACTGCTATTGCATTGACAGAATCGCCATCCCTAAAATTATCTACAAGCACATCTTCATTCATAACTATAACAGAATCAAAAATGAAACTGCCTCTTTTTTCCAATATCCCGATCACCTCAAATTCCTTATCATCAAACAGGATCCTATTTCCTATCTGGACTGCTTTTCCAAATTTGTCGTCTTTGGTAAAATCGTTTCCGACCACAACTTTAAAATTGTCACTGTCTTTCAACAGCCTGCCTTTTTGTGTCCTTAAGTTGAGCATATCTTCGAATATTTTCCGGTTCTTGCCTTCTGGAACATTCCAGGCTATACCTATGTCCTGTTGATCATTGAATTCAATAGTTCCTGTTTCTATATACCGGTTTATGGCTACTTCTACGCCGGTAATACGCTGGATCTTTTCTGCCAGGTCTTCTGTCAGACCTTTTACAACGGCTTGTCCTGGTGGCCCTGCAAAATTTATACCGCTTGCTCGTATTGCCAGAACATCCGGCCCTAAGAACCCGAACTGACCAATTATAGCTCCTCTTAAACCTTCTCCCAGGCCCATCAATGCAACTACAGCCGCAATACCGATGAAAATTCCAATCATGGTCAGCCAAGATCGGAGCTTTCGGTGCCTGAGACCTTTCAAAGCTATGATAAAATTATCAACTAGCATTCTAAGAGTTTGTTCTCTTCTTCCTTCTTCTCTTATAGTACAAAAGCCCTGCTACAATAATAATAATGACAATTAATGCTCCTACAAATCCATTACTCTGCTTTAATCCCAGCTTTTTTGCTTCAAAAGCAGTATATAGATTAAGTTTGAGCTCAATATTGTCTCTAAACTCCTTATTATGGGCATCCTTGTATTCAAGTGTTAAAGGCAATGATATTTGATCGCTTTTTGTTTTGTCAACAAACAATTTGAAATCAGCAGTTTCAAAATCATCAGAATCTATATTACCTAAGTAAACCTCATCGTTTGTCAATATCTGATAGCTATTGCTGGGTTTCAATTCCATATTGACAAATTTAATATCAATCAGCCCTTTATTTACTACCTTAATCACTATTTCTCCATAATTTCCAGATTCATAAATATCTGAATCATCTAAAGTTACACTTAAATCTGGTTCAGCCCCAATTATAAGGCCTATTGTGCCATTGGTTATATAGGTCTTTCCCAGTTCATCAGAATAGGTAACTCTTAATGGAACCTGGTAAACTCCTGAAGCTGCATCTGGATTTGCTAAAAGCTCAAAGATAAATTCATAACTGCTTTTCGCATCAATTTTGTAGATGCTCTTTTCATTGGTAGATCCCAAAGGAACAAAAGATGTACCCCCTAACCCTATATTCACCTTTATATCCTTAAGGATAGAATCAGCCTTGTTCGAAAGTTTTATTTTAACAATGCCGCTTGTACCTGGTTCTATATAATCTTTATCCAAAGATATAGCATCTACAGCAAGTATTGCATCATGAGTCCGTATATCAACAAAAAATTCTTCCGGCTGGATCCAAACACCCTTATCAATCCTATACCTTATTTTTATTTCATTCTCTCCTTCAACAGCATTTTTATCAATCCTTAACTTGTACTTTACTATAACTCCAACATCACCTTTTTGTCTGCTTTGGATCGTTCCAACTTTTCTTACAGCATCTCTTCCAGGGTCCAGTGAAAAGGGATATTCCAGCAATATTTCAACTTCTACGTCTCTTGCTTCTCCAGTACCATTATTATCAAACTTAAACCTCATATCAATATATTTTCCAGGTTCTGCAGGATCTGGTTCCTGATTAATCAAATTTACATCAATATCATATATATTTGAAGGTCTTTGAGTGGTTTGTGCTGCTGCACTGACATAAATAGCGGACAAAATCACCATTACACTAAAAACCATCAATATTTTTTTTTGCATTAAATTTCCCATAGTTAACCACCCTTCATTCTTTTAATTATTTTTCCATCCTTAAGGAATTCAATCCTATTAGCATGTTTTGCGACATTTGTATCGTGTGTGACCATGATGATTGTTTTTCCTTTTTTATTGAGATCTTCCAAAAATTTTATCACCATCTGACCGGTTTTTGAATCTAAATTACCGGTAGGCTCGTCAGCTAAAACCACCTCAGGGTCGTTAGCCAGACTTCTTGCAATTGCAACACGCTGCTGCTCGCCGCCGCTTAATTCCGTCGGCTTATGGTCAATTCTCTCCTGTAGCCCTACCATTCGCAATAGATTTTTTCCGGTTTCCAATCTTTCATCCCTTTCTATACCCTGGAATATCATAGGCAACGTAACATTCTCCAATGCAGTTAGGGTATTGATCAAATTGAACTGCTGGAATATGAAGCCAATTTTCTTTCCTCTTATCTGGGCTAAATCTGATTCCGGCAGCTTTGAAATGTCATGCTTTTCAAGATATATTTTACCTTTGGATGGGATGTCGAGTGCTCCAACCATATTAACTGCAGTAGATTTTCCAGAACCAGACGGACCCATTATTGCTACAAATTCTCCTTTTCTTATTTCTAAGTTTAAGCCGCGGAGAGCATTAACCTTTACCTTGCCCATTTGATATGTTTTCCATACGTTATCCAATTTTATTATAGTATCTTTCATTTTGAACATCTTTCTTGTTCATAAGCCTTCAAAATGAAAGCTACGAACGTTAGTGAGTCTGCTTTCATTTCAAGACCCATAAATTTACTCCTGCTTTTTTTATTCTCCTGAACTTATTGTCTAAAGTTAGCTCTAAAAGATATTTTTCAGCAGTATTCCAAGAAATTCTAAATTCATTTGCAATCTCTGCTGTAGTTATGACTCTGTCTTTCTTGGCAAAATACGGAATTTTACTCTTAATATTATGTAATTTCATAAGTAAATACCTATTTAAATACCTGTGTAAAACAATATGTATATACATATATTTAAACTTTATGTTTGATAATACCAAAGATTTAAATTAAACAAAAATCAGATATAGATTATGAACTGGAAAACATTATCCCATTTAAGTACTAGAAAAATAAAGAACATACAAAACAAAAAATTAAGGTATTTTATTCAACATAAGGTCCCATTCAGTCCTTATTACAATGATTTATTCAAAGAAAATAAAATAAGATTCTCTGATATAAAAACAACAGACGATTTAAGAAAAATTCCATTTACAACAAAAAATGATATAGCACCAACAAAAAATAATCCAAAAAAACATGCAAATTTTGTTCTGCAACCTAATAAAGAGTCAATAAAAAAATATTCTTCAAAACTTGACTTATTAAAATATGCTCTCAATAAAAATTCTGCTTTTAAAGAATTTAATCCAGTTCATTTGCACTTTACAACTGGAAGAACAGCAAATGCAGTTCCTTTTCTTTATACAGCATATGATCTGGAAAAATTAAGAGAATCTGGAAAAAGAATGATGAATATTCTTGATATTAATAAAGATAATAAACTTATAAATGCATTTCCTTATGCGCCCCATTTAGCATTCTGGGCAACATTTTTTGCGGCAGAAGCTTCTGGCTTGTTTGCGTTGCATACAGGCGGTGGAAAAATTTTAGGAACAGACAAAATAATAAAATCCATTCAAAGCACAAAAGCAACTCTGCTGGCAGCTATCCCAGGCTTTGCATACCACCTGTTAAGAGAGGCAAAAAACAAAAAAGCTGACTTTAGCAGTGTCAAAAAAATATTCTTTGGCGGTGAAAGAGTTTCAAAAGGCTTAAGAGAAAAAATAAGATCTATGCTTACAAGCCTAGGGAGCAAAAATCCAGAGATATTTGCAACATATGCATTTACAGAAGGAAAGGTAGCATGGGCAGAATGTAAAGAAAATTCCGGTTATCATCTTTACCCAGATATGGAATTTATTGAAATAATAGACAAGAATGGAGAAGATGTCGGAGAAAATGAAAAAGGTGAAATTGTTTATACTGCTCTTGATTTCAGAGGTACCATTGTTTTAAGATACAAAACAGGAGATGTAGGAAGCATTACATATGAAAAATGCAGTTGTGGAAGAACCCTACCAAGATTAAGCTCGGAAATTGAAAGAAGTTCAGAGATCAAGGAATTTAATCTAACAAAAGTAAAGGGAACTTTAGTTAATTTAAATGCTTTTTTTGAAATATTAAATACAAAAGAAATTGAAGAATGGCAAGTTGAGATAAAAAAGAAAAATAATGACCCTTATGAACTAGATGAATTAATAGTTTATATATCTCCAAAAAAGAATATTGATTTTATCAAATTAAAATCAAAATTGAAAAAGATATTATATGATGAGCTTGAAATAACACCGCAAATTGTAAAGATGGATTTGAAAGAAATTCTAGATAGACTAGGAATGGAAACTGAGCTAAAAGAAAAGAGGATTATTGATAATAGGCCTAAAACTTAACCAAAACCGCTCTCATAGGAGCGCCATCTGCATCTTTAACCTTTAATGGCAGCCCAACAAAGAAATATCTTCCAGGCTTTATTTCTGAAAGTTCTAGACCCTCAAATATAATAATGCCCTTACCAAGCAAAGACTTATGAGTACCATAGCTCGGTTGACTCCTTTCTATGCCCAAAGCATTAATTCCGACTCCTTTAATTTTTTTTGATGCTAGAAATTTTGCACCAGATTCAGCTAAATAAACGAAGTTAAAATCAAATGTTTTTTTGTATTCGTTCGAGGTTTTTAAAATAACAATATCATTCTTTCGGATTTTTACATTGACGAGGTCTTCTTTTTCTATACCTCGCTTCTTAATTTTAGTTAAATCAACAACAACACATTCCCCCAAAAATTTTCCAGTTGAAACAACGTTAATCTTTTTACCTTTTTGAAGAAAATGAAATGGTGCATCGACATGAGTGCCGGTGTGTGAATCAAGATGCAACCTCGACTCATTCGCGTTGCCAGTTCTAGTGGTAGAAGTAACCTCTATCTTAGGTCGTTTGCTATCCTTATTTTTCCATACAACCATACCTTCACTTATTTCCAAAGATATATCATAAATTTTCATTGTATTATTGTTTTGAATTTTTATGCTTGAAAAAATTTTCAATTTTTCATTGTATTTTATTTCCATTGTTTTGGAGAAATGTTGAATATATAGTTTTTTGCGGCGCATACCATTTTCTTTTATCTTTCTCTATAAGAGCATCTGCATTTTTAGGACCCCAGCTTCCTGCTGCATAACTAGCAACTTTTCCTTTCTTCCATGCCTTTGCAATCTTATCAACTATCTTCCATGAATGCTCAACCATCTCCCAGCTTGTAAACAAGGTTTGATCACCAATCATAATATCATATAATAATCTTTCATAAGCATCAGGGGTATTAGGGCCAAATTTACATTCATGACAGAAGTCCATCCTTACATTATCTATTATCATCTTTTTTCCCGGAACTTTTGCAGAAAATTGCAAAGAAATGCCTTCTTCAGGCTGTATCCTCACTATAAGCATATTGGGTTCAATGTTTTTAACATGTTCATTGAATAAAATTCCGGAATTTTGCTTAAAAACAATAGTTATCTCAGCTACCCTCTCCTTTAGCCTTTTTCCGGTCCTAAGATAAAATGGGACATCTGACCATCTCGAATTATCAATATTCAGCTTTAATGCGGCAAAAGTTTCTGTATTGGATTTTTTGCTGACTTTATCCTCATCATGGTAAGCTTTTACTTTTTTATCATTTACAACTCCAGAACCATATTGCCCGCGAACAGTCATCTTTCCAATATCCTTAGTTGTAAGCGGTCTTATCGACCTTAAGACCTTTACCTTTTCTTCCCTTATATCTTCAGCATCTAAGGTAACAGGTGGCTCCATAGCTGTCAATGCAACGAGCTGCAGCATATGATTTTGTATAATATCCCTTAAAGCGCCGGATTTTTCGTAATAATTTCCCCTGGTCTCAACTCCAATGTCTTCTGCAACAGTAATCTGAACATGGTCGATGTATTTTTTGTTCCATATAGGTTCAAAAATACTATTTGCAAACCTTAGAACAAGCAGATTTTGCACTAACTCCTTTCCCACATAATGATCAATCCTATAAATCTGTTTTTCCTTGAAAACCTTTTTTATTGATTCATTAAGTTTTTTTGCTGACTTTAAATCATGACCGAATGGTTTTTCAAAAACAACTCTTGACCAGCCAGAGCTTGCAGTAAGGCCGCTTTTCTTTAAATTGCTTATTATTGGCCCAAAAAAACCAGGAGGCGCTGAAAGATAAAATACCTTATTACAGCTTGTAGTTTTTGTGCATATTTTTTTAATTAATTCTTTAAGCCTATTGAAACCTTTAATATCCTGAAATTCAGATTGATGATAAAAAATCTTATTTTCCAGTTTTTTCCAAACTTTGTTGTCTACTTTAAACTTAGAAAAAGTGTTTATTGCTTTTAAAGCCTCTTTTCTAAACTGCTCATTGCTTTTTTCCTTTCTAGCAAATGCTATAATCTTAGAGTCTTTATGCAGAAGGTTTTCAAACTCTAATTTGTAAAAGGCCGGCAATAATTTCCTGTTTGTTAAATCTCCAGTTGCTCCAAAAATAATTATTAAACATGGCTCAATCTTATTTCCCATTTTATTTCTTCTTGACAGCATGTCCCCCGAACTCTCTCCTGGTAGCAGCAATTACTCTTTTTCCTAAAATAAATTTCTTGCTCCGGTCTTGCCTAATTTTTGCGGCAATTTCAAAAGCAGGCGCATAAGCCTTTACTGATTTAGCAGTTTTCCTAAGCTCATCGATTGTAACGCTGCCGATTTTCGGGCTAATATTCTTGAAATCCGGCCTTTTAAGCGCTACATTGGTCAGATCCATCAACCAGCTGTTTACAACACTTGCAGGCTGCCATACAGAAGTAGCTTTGACAATGTCAATGGGTTGCTTAAATCCGTTTAACAACTCTACTCCTTCAGCTATACCCTGCAGATACACATACTCAATTATGTTATGTACACTTTTTACAAAATGCCCTGCTCCGGCAGTTCCAAAATAACCATAGCCACCTTTAGCTGACAAAGCCTTGACAAACGGCTCAACATACTTAAACTGATTTTTAGGGCCGCCAACCATTATAGTATACCCATTTTTAAGTCCCCAGATACCCCCGGAAACACCGCAATCAAAAAAAAATATACCCTGCTTTTTGCACAATCTATCATGCCTTTCTGCATTTTTGTAGAAATCATTTGCTCCGTCAACAATAATATCTCCTTTGTTTAATAATTGCAAAACTTTCTTCATCATAGAATCAGTGGCTTTACCTGCCGGCAGCATCAGCCAAACAATTTTCTTTCCAGGCAATTTATCAATTAGTTCCTCAACACTATATGCAGGAATAGCACCTTCCCTTGCAATCTTTTTTACTTTTTCAGGGCTCCTATTATATGCAACAACCTTAACCTTATGCTTAAGAAGCCTTTCAACCATATGGAAGCCCATTCTTCCAAGACCTATAAAACCAAGTTTCATTTTAAAACTATCACCATTTTTATTGCATTAACCATTATTATTTTTATTATAATAATTGAATGAAATAAGTAGTATTTAAATAATGTGGCTTTAACCTTATAAAAATATAATGAGACTTACAATTTTATTGCCAAGTTTATTTATTTTATTACTTCTGATTTCGGCATGTAAAATTGTTGAAAAAGAACCAGTTGTAGAGCCAGGAAAAACAATTACATTTGATTATGCAGCAGGATTTGACAATGGAACTTTGTTTGATACTTCTTTTGAGACTGTTGCAAAAGAAGCAGGGATTTACAATCCTAACAGGATTTACCAACCTGTTAAAATGGTATATGGCAAAGGCACGTTCTTCCCAGGACTAGAGGAAGCATTGCTTGGGATGAAAACAGGAGATATAAAAAATATAAGGATTCCACCTGATAAAGCCTATGGCGCATTTATAGAAGGCTCAATAATGGTTTTGCCTAAAGATTCAATTAAAGGTAAAGGAGAAATAAAAGTCGGTCAGGTAATAGATATTATAATTGCCGATGGTCAAAGTGTACCTGCTTATATCAAAGAAATAGGAGAAGAAAACATTACTGTAGATTTTAATCGCCCTCTCGCAGGAGAATTTATACAATTTTCAATAATATTGAAGAGTATTGAATAAATTAAGTGTTATAAGTCTTTATCTGCTCTAAAACTTCTTTCTTAACGACAACTTTACCGGTCAAACTTCTAAGCATATGCCCAGTTATTTCCAAATCATAGAATTTCTTTAACTCTAATCTACCTTTTACCCCCACAATCAGGGGATAGGTTCCAAACTGCCTGCAGAAAGTTGTATTGCCGTCATAAATCTCTGCATAGCAATTTCTCAATACAGTATCTTTAGGGACAATTCTTTGCAGCATTGGCCAATCAATTTTCTGCCTAATTTCATTGCGCCACTTCCAATAATATTTTTTATTCTTCTTCAGAAATTTATCACCTCCTTTTTCAAAAAGGGGTGTACCCTCAAATATAGCAACTTGCCTTATGTTAATCCTTCTTAACATTAAGCCATCTTCATAAATTTTCTTAAGCCATGCCATGTTCTCCTCATGAGTTTTCCTGCTTTCTCCCCTCAATCCGAAAATTATATTGATACCCGGCAAAAACCTTGGCATTCCGTCTTCTCCACGCTCAGCGCCATATTTATTAAGAATTTTTATGGCTTCATAAGCAATTTTAGGAGAACTATTAAGAGTATTTTCCTTGCAAACAACTTTATCAAAACTCTCAACTCCAAAAGCAGCTATATTGCCAGAGCTGCAATATTTAACAACAGCTTTAGTAATTTCATGATTTTTGTCCATAACAACCTTAACCGGATTTACATTATCCAAATGCAGAACTTCAATGTCCGGACATTTATCCCTTATATCTTTCAACAATTCAATAGCATAAGGCAATGTGTAGAAACATGTCTGTTTTCCCAATCTGAAATACCTGCAGCCTAATTTATAGAACTCAATAATTTCTTTTAAAACATCATCTTTTTCCCTAAATTCCACTCTATTTTTTATTGGTTCTGTGCAAAAACTACAATGTCCAATATCACAACCATGCCCGGTCTCAATCTCTATCATCCTATAATCAGGAATTTGTCTTATTATTTTAGCCCCACTGATAGAATATTCTTTAACATGGTTATATCCAAAATTAAACATAGAATAATCAATTTTATCAAATATACTTAAATCAGCCTTTTCAAAAAACTTACCGCCATGAAGCTGAGTCCCAAAAACGGCAGGACCTGTAAGTATTTTTTTGCATCTAAGGTCTTTAATTAGGGGAATTATTTCATTTAAGGTACCTGGCACAGCAGAAAGATACTTCCCAGGAACATGAACACCCAAAACAATAATTAAAGTATCAGTTTTATTCATAATTTTACTGATATTTTTATAGTTAATCGTTAAATTATAGGTAGTTATATCTGTTTTCTGAGAAAGTTTCGTTTCCTTTATAATTGAATTATTCTTTTTCCATAACCTCAAATCATCTATTGTCATATAATTAACATCCTCATTAAGGTAGCCTGCTATATACCTAGGGTATGTTCCTAAGTAAGGTGGAACACCTAAACCTGCTGGCTCATCCGTATAACAGTCTAAAATTGTGTAGGTCATAGTTATCAGTAATGTTTTTGGTATTAAAAAGGTTTTTATTTGGCTTATATGAAAGAGAAAACATTTATATGGGTTAAATAAACTCAGATTAGAATGGGAGTATTTTCGTTATCAATAATCATTGTAATTTTGCTATTAATAATATTCCTATTGAATTTCTATAGGGATCCTAAAAGGACAATACCAAAAGGCAATAATATAGTCAGCCCAGCAGATGGCAGAGTAATACGTATTCTGAAAATTAATGCAAACAAGGTAAAAATCAATAAAGGGTTTCTTGGAAAAATAGAAACACTGACAAAAGATATAGCAAAAGAATGCTATGTCATCTCAATATTTATGTCTCCTTTCAATGTCCATGTTAACAGAGCCCCAATATCCGGTCAAGTAAAATCAATAAAACATGAAAAAGGAAAATATTTTGCTGCATTTAACCTTGAAAAATCTTTAATAAATGAGAAAAATGAGATAATAATAAAAAATGAAAAAGTTGGAAAAGTAAAGATGATACAGATTGCCGGATTCTTAGCAAGAAGGATAATTTGCAGTATAAACAAAAATGAAAAAGTTAATAAAGGGCAACGCATGGGTAAAATTGTGCTAGGAAGCCAAGTTACTTTAATATTGCCATCAAAAAAAGTTAAGCTTAAAATTAAAAAAAAGCAAAAAGTAGTTGGGGGAGAAACAATTATAGCAGATTTAAGATGAACTCTAAATTAGTGTTTTTTTCAAATTTTCTTAAGAGACCAAAAGAAGTAGCTGCTATTACCCCTAGTTCGAGATATGTCATAAGGCATATTACGAAGAATATTGATTTTAACAATGCTAAATATATAGTGGAGTATGGACCAGGAATAGGAAATATTACTGAGGAATTATTAAAGAATATGGGTCCTGATGCCAGATTAGTATGTATTGAGTCAAATAAGAAATTCTGCAAATTTCTTGATGATAACATTCAAGATAGAAGATTGACAGTTATTAATGATTCGGCTGAAAAGCTTGAGTCCTATATTGAAAAACTTAATATAAATAATATTGATTATGTATTATCAGGTATACCTTTTTCCTTGATTAAAAAAGAAATCAAAAAAGATATTATAAAAAAAACAGAATACGTTTTAAGGGAGCACGGTAAGTTTATCATATACCAACAATATAATGGGCATTTAAAAAAATATCTTGATATTTATTTCAAAAAAATTTCTACAGAAGTAGAGCTTAGGAATATACCTCCCACTATGCTATATGTATGTGAAAAAATATGAGAATAAGAATTAAGAAAGATGAACTTCTAAAAAAATTTCCAAGAACATTGACATTGTTTAGACTGACAAGGAAATCAGATATAAGCGAATTTGGAATATTAAAATTGGTGAAATTTTCGGATATTTTCACCTTAACAAATATTATTTTCGGCTTAGCTGCTATTTTCTTTGCAATAAAGGGGAATTATACCTATGCCATCATTTCGCTTTTTTTTGCGGTGATAGCAGATTACTTGGATGGAAGGCTAGCAAGAAAATTAAAGCAGGAAAATATATTTGGCAAGGAACTTGACTCATTAGCAGATACAATATCTTTCGGGGTGGCGCCTATAATTTTTGCTTTTTCCTTAATCCAAACCCCTTTGGCAATAACTGCTTTTATAATTTTTTTATTCTGCGGTATTTTGAGATTGGCCAGATATAATATAATGAACGTGCAAAGCGGCTATGCAGGAATGCCCATAACATTAAATGGGATCATTATACCTCTGGTTTATCTTGCTAAAGTACCATTTGATTACTACCCCTATATCTATATCCTATTAGGAATTCTGATGATATCCTCTTTAAGATTCAAAAAACTTCAGTTCAAACAAGATTAAAACTAAAAACTGCAGAACCAAATCCTATAATCAGACCGACAAACACCTCTACAAAGCTGTGACCTAAAGAATAATGAAATTTGCTTATTTTCATCTTTTCGTATTTAATAATTTTTTCAATTATTTTACCTTCTACCCCTACACTTCTTCTTACACCCAGTGCGTCCCTTAGAGTAATCAAGGAAAAGGCAAGAACAGCAAAGAACAATGGGCTAAAGGCCTGATTCAGCCATATTATAACCGTAAGCGAACCGACAATGGCAGAATGCGTGCTTGGCATTCCTCCAGTTACAATCAAATCATTAAGATTGAATTTCTGTTTATGCTTTAATATAATAATCAATATTTTCGCTAATTGCGATATAATCACAGCCGATAAAATAGATAAAAAAATGTCATTCGTGAGTAAAGTTGTTATTAGGCCAGGCATATTGAAAAAACTTAAATAATAGTTTATAAATATTTCTAAAGTTATCAATAATGAAGCAAAAACACCATAATATCTCTTATTTATTTATTTTTATAATTATCATAATAGTTCTCTTATTCTTGAAATTAGGATATATAGACAAATTAGACTTGAGTCCAGATAAAATTAAAGACAGGTTATTAGAATTTGGAGCATATGCACCATTAATATTAATTGCAATTCAATTTATTTTGGCAATTATATCTATCCTGCCAAGCCTGTTATTTAGCATAGCAGGGGGTTACATATTCGGACCATTTTATGGCACCCTATACAGCCTAACAGGCATGTTACTGGGATCTTTAGTAGTATTCCTGGTTGCAAAGAAATTTGGCAGAAAATTTGTTGAAAAATTAGTAGATAAAAGAGAATTATACCATTTTGATTTATTCTTTAAAAAGAAAGGAAAATTGGTCTTTATTTTTGCAAGTTATCTGTCTATCTTTCCCAGAGATATCATAAGTTTATGTGCTGGATTAACAAAAATAAGAAAATTAGAATTTATTGTTATTTCTATAATTGCATTTACCCCGCATTTGTTAATACTAACTTATCTCGGGTCACAATTATCACAAAATATTTTTGATTTTAAAATAGTTCTGATAAGCGTAATTATAACTCTTTCATTGATTTTATATACTTTTAGGCACAAAATTAAAGGGTTAATAGTAAAAGAGATAAAGATATTTGAGGAAGAATATAAAAAGGAAAAATTCTTTAATTAAGAGAGGTATTTAAAAGATTTAAACCAACCACTTGATAAAAGAATATATCTGAACATCGATAGATATATTAAAATAAATGTTATGATTAGAATTTGATCCTTATAAATGAAATTTATTAATATTGCAACGATGGTAACATAAGTCATACCTACAGAAATTTTCGCTATCGGGGTTATGGGAATTTTTTTTTGTTTTCTTAGAAAAAATATTTTTGATAAAAACATCATGATAGAGGGGAAAATTAATAATAAGATCCAGATAAAATGCAAATATCCTAAAATTACAAATAAAAAGAAACTTATTAATAACACCGACCAATCAGTAAAAGAATCAAGTGCCCTGCCAAATTCTGTCACTTGGTTCATCATTCTAGCTGAAATTCCATCAAGCTTATCACTCAATACAATTATACCGATGATAATCAAGGAATAGTTTAATTTTGAATTTAGCATTGTAATTACAAATAAAGGCAACAATACAAGCCTCATAAAAGTGATAATGTTAGGGATGTTCAATATTTTTTCATCTAACATTCCCATTATTTTAACTAAATATCCTAATCCAGAAATAAGTGTAATTATAACTGCTATCAGCATAAAATACCAATTGAATGGAAAATTTATTATGACGGATATTATCGCGACTGTCTGAATAACTGTCTTGATTTTTCCCAATTTTTCAGCCGGAATGACATGCTTGGGCAAGACTATGAGCCTCAGCATCGTAATAATCCATTCTCTCGCTATGATTATAACGACCATCCATAAGGGTATTCTGCCTATTAAAAAAATAAGAGCTGCAGATATAAGAAGTTTATCTGCAATAGGATCTAATATCTTTCCCAGACCCGTTGTCTGTTGCTTTTTTCTTGCAATATAACCATCAAGAGCGTCGGATAATGATAAAATTATGAAAATAAATGCTGCAATGTAATCTCCATAAGGCATTTCTATCAAGAGAAATATGACAAATACTGGAATTAGAATAATCCTAAAGAAGGTTATCTGATTTGGCAATGAAAAGATATGTTTCATGTTCTATTTTTACTCTTTAATTTTGACTCTTTTTTTCCATTCATAATAAATTTAATATTGGAGGGCTTATTTATTAATTTAACTTATTTTTAGTTAGGAGTATTTTTAGTACTACTTAGTTCAATTTCTGCATACACTATGAAGCATCCACTACAACAATTTTCAGATACTGAGGCAAGAAAGATGGTTGAAGAATGTATAGAGGGTAAACGTGAGAGATAATTTTTTATTTTAGATTTTTTTATTTCCTTCAATAATTTCTTTAGCATAAAATATTCTTTGTACGCTTCCTATATAGACAATAATTGCTATCAAGTAAAGAAAAAGTGACATTGAAGAAACGGCGAATCCAAATATTTTTGCGGATGGTAAAAATATGCTAATTAACATTGCAATAATTAATAATACTAACCTGTCTAATCTCTCGCCTATTGTTGGCCAACCGTGATTGTCTACTTGAGTTATAATTGCTGTCCTTGCCTTGGCATAGCTCACAACAAGACTGCCGCTAATTACAAGAAATGCCTCAATCTGAAAACCAGCAAAAGCAAAACCTAAATAAATTATTATTTCTACATACCTGTCAATTAATGCATCTAGGTAATTGCCAAATTTAGATACTTTACCTTCTGCTCTCGCAAGACTACCATCTAAAGCATCCCAAATTGCTGCAAGTATTACAAAAATAAAACCTATAGTTATATTTTCATTAGCTATGAAATAAGCAGCAATTACAGCCCATAGTATAGCAAAGGAAGAGAAAATATTGGGATTAATCCCTGTTTTTGCTATTAATGAACCTATTTTTTCAAGAGGTTTCTTTAATTTTTGCCTAAGTTTTTCACCTAACATGTTTAGTATATTGTGATTATGATACAAATAATAAAATCTGGGCTCTGGTGAAATCCTATACCAAACATACAACATATTGTGTTTTGAAGTCTTCTATGCTTCAACATATAGTGGGGTTTCAGCAGAGCCAAAATCTGAAAACATTTAAATACTTTATTATTATTTCATGAAAAATGAAATACGACTTGCACAATCATACCCATTATTCTCCCTGTGGTAACATCAAGCCAGAGCTACTGCTTAAACTTGTAAAAAAGAAGGGTATGGATGGAATCGCAGTCACAGACCACCATACTATAAAAGGAGCCCTCAAAGTAAAAAAATTAAATAAAAATAAGGATTTTGAAGTTATCATAGGTGACGAAGTGAGTACTAACTATGGAGATGTGCTTACTTATTATTTGCAGGAAGAAATAAAAAGCAGGGAATTTTTTTCTGTTGTTGATGAAGTAAAAAAGCAGGGAGGTTTAATTGTAATACCTCATCCTTTTAGGACATCAATAAATCCAACACTCAAGTTTAGGTATCCTATAGAAAAAATTAAAGACAAAATTGATGCTATAGAATGCTTTAATGCCCGGATGATTTTTCAAAGTGACAACAAAAAGGCACAGGAATTGGCAAAAAAACTGAATATAGCAGGAACTGGCGGTTCTGATGCCCATTTTAGATTCGATATAGGGAGAGCTTACACCTTATTTGAAGGGGATCTAAGAAAAGCATTAAAGCACAACAAAACAAGATATAATGGAACAATATTGTTTGGGCCTCTTAGTGGAACATTCAGCTTTTTAAGAAAAAGAATTTTTAAGAATATTACGGATTAAGGCATTTATACTCACGGACAAAAATAATTTTACAGCGGAAAGCAACAGACGGACTGTCTAGCTTTCCTGGGTTTCCTTACGGAAACCAATAGTTGTCCGTTCGTAATCATGAAAATCCAAAGGATTTTCAGGATACAACAAAAACAACGTTTTTGTGTGCAGAAAAATCTTTGGAATTTTCTTGCACCGAAAATCTACGATTTTCGCGTGTAAGCAAATGACATATTAGTTGTACAAAAATTTGCGTCATTTGCTATATTTTAAATAAAATTTTTTATAGAAATTTGACAAACTAAATTTATAGGAGTTATTTAAATTAACCTTTAATTGAGGTTTTGGCAGAACAAATTGATTAAAAATCTTAGGGTTTAAGGCATATACCAGGGATAGGAACCTAAACACGGAAGGCATTATGTCTCTTTTATCAATATCCATATAATGAAGATTTGGCCTGTTTATCCTAAATAATTCTTTAATATGTGAAAACAGATTTGGTGCCCTAAGCAGGTATAAAAACTCTCCTGCATACCATCTGCACATTACCCCTAAATCATAATTAACATTCTTTTTTACTTTTTTTCCTAAAGCCAATTTGTATACATTATGCGGGAAATCCATTCCAAGTGATATCGGTAGATTAATAGAACCCCAAAATCGAGTATTAACCTCAATAAGGTATAGTTTTCCATCTTCCGGATTAATCTTGAACTCCACTAATGCAATTCCCTTGTAATTAACATGTTTTAATAGTTTTATCGCAGCTTCTTTAGCTTCTTTATGTTCATAAGATTTGCACAAGACACTTTGCCCTCCTTCAGGAGGATACTGCCTTAATCTCTTATGGCAAAATACATTTACCGGGTCTTTATTTTCGTCAATTAAACAAGAAACTCCTATCGAGTCTCCACCTGGAGGGAAATATTCTGATACAATACATTCCCCGTACATCTCTTTTAGGTAGTTATAATTGCCTAAGACTTCTCCATAATCATTACAAATTCTATTCCCTTTTCCTCCTGCAGATTCTATTGCTTTGATTATTACTGGAAAGTTCAGCTCTTTTACCTTATTAAGATCCTTCTGATCCGTTATTTCAATTGAATTCGGAATATTTAAACCGATCTTCTTTGCTATTTTAGATACTCTATTTTTCTGGAACAGAGATATGTAACTGTCATAGTCTGGCACATACATGTTAGTGTATTTCATTATCTCTTCCTGATTCTTAACAGCATGTTTTGTAGTAATATCTAAAATAGGTAAATACACCTTAACATTATGCTTTTTCAAGAAATCTATAAGCCAGTCATGATACTTTTTAATTGAATTTGAAGGGGAAGGGTATCTAAACGGTTTAGTGCAGTATTTTGAATGTGTTGACATTGAAAATAGCCTATCGTCACCACACGCTACCCTATATCCTTTCCTACCTAAGGATCTTACAACTGCTAATGAAATTCTTGTAGACCCATCGGGAACAAACACATCGAAATCCATGAATTTCCTCCAATTACCGGTTATTGTTTAATATAATAGATTATTTATAAATTTACCGTTTCTTTAGAATGTCGTTTGACCTGATGATAATTTTCCTTAAAACTCACCTTAGAGTATATGGCTCCAGGATAAAGCTGGAAATCCTAAAATGGATTTCCTATCATTCCAACTTGAATTTCAGCGCAAAGCAACAGACTAAATTGTATTGCTTTGCTGGGTTTACTTCGGAAACCAACGGAAATCAACAGACTAACCAGGAGGGTTTGCTGACGCAAACTATTGCCGATGCGAGCATCTGAGTATTAAACTCGAGTTGGAATGAAACAAAATTTCTAAAATCATAAAGTTTATAATCCTCATATAGTTTTCTTTGTTTTTAAATTATACTTTCCATTTAGGTGTTTAAATTGGTTTATCCCATATTCAAAAGAGTTATTTTAGTACTGGTAAAGTTATTTTCAAAGAGAGTGAAAGGATTAGAGAATATACCGAAAAAGGGTCCTTTTATCGTTGCCGCAAACCACAACAGTGTTTTAGATGGCTTCTTATTGGGTTATTATATACTTAAAAAAACCGACCAGAAAATTCATTTTATAGCGTACAGGGGAAGATTCAATTTTTTCGGGGATTTTCTAATTAAAAAATGGGCAGGATGCATACTTGTTAGGTATAATAAAAAGGAAATATCTGCTGCTATGAAAGAAGCAGTCTCTATATTGAAAGAAGGAGGCATTATAGGGATTTTCCCTACAGCGGCGCATAGCGACCTATCAAAATTTAAGACAGGGGTCGCAAGAATTGCGTTAACAGCGCAATGCCCCGTTTTGCCAGTCATTATAAAAGGAACAGAAGATATCATGCCTATGCCCTCCCTAATACCAAAGCGCATCAGACATGCATCAATAGAATATAAAAAACTCATGACATTCAAAAAAACGCAAAAAAATGTTAATTTAGTTACACAAAAAATTGCTAAGGTTATATTACAGGGATTAAAAGAGGAGTGATGGGAGGTTTAGTATGAATAATTTTAGTTCTAAAATCGATATGCATATGCATTCCATCGCTTCTGATGGATTAAGTGATGCTAAAACAATTGTTAAAAAAGCAAAAAAGTTAGGCATCTCTATTGCGATAACAGACCATAATGCGATATCTCAGTCTCTTGCAGCGTCGAAAAATAAAATGGGAGTTACAGTCATCCCGGGGATTGAAGTGACCTGCAAAGAAGGCCCACACATTCTTTTCTATTTTTATTCTTTTAGAGACCTAACAAACTTTTTTGAAAAGCATATCAAGCCAAATTATAATAAAGCTTTTACTTCTAATCTAAATATCGGCATGTCTGATTTGATGCAGGCATCAAACAAACTTAACGGATTGACAATTGCTGCACATCCTTTCTCGCCAGGACTTTGCGGGTCATACATCTCATTCAGTAAGAATGATGAATTTATTAAAAATGTTATAGCAATAGAAGGTATCAACTCATCTATGACGGACTATGCGAACGAAAAAGCAATTTTATGGGCTAAGAAAATCAAAAAGCCCCTGACAGCCGGGTCCGATGCCCATCATACCAGGTATATTGGGCTGGCATATACTACTGTAGATCCAAATAGGAATGCAGACAATATTCTTGACTCTATCAAGAAAGGTAATTGCACTATAGGGGGCAGGATTATGCGGCTTCATGAAAAATTATGGGATTCTAAGAATATTATAAAAACCTGGGCAAGTTCTCCAACATATTTTTTATCTAAGGGGATTAAGGATATAATTAAATCTAGGAAATTGAGGAAGTTAAACAAATGCTGAGCTACAAATTAAAGAGCTATACTGATAAGATATTTACCCCACTAATTGAATATTTATATTCAAAAAAAGTAAAGAGCAATACTCTAACCCTGATATCTTTTATATTCTCCTTACTTGCCCTGATTAATTTTTTTAGGGGCATGATACTCATTGGATTTGTCTTTGCTTTACTGGATTATCTGCTTGATTTACTAGATGGGCCTTTATCAAGAAGGCAAGAAGGTATGAATAAAGATTTTGGCTTTTTTTGGGATTTTATAACTGACCATGTTACAAGAAACCTATGGGTATTTGCCCTTGCTTATAGCAACAACATATCTTATTTTCTAGCAAGTTTGTCGATATTATCCTATTTTATTCTCCTAACCATATGCTATATACCTCATCTTACCAAGATGAAGTACCTTGAATGGCTGCCGTGCTGGACCGGAGGGATACTATTAATCGGACTGATAACTCCTTATTTAACAGAGATTCTGTACTTTATGGTCTATCTTAATCTATCGCTTGCTTTAATACATTTCTCTTATATAGTGTATACCTATAGGAAAGAGTTAATTTAAATTTTAGAATTGGATTAATTAAATGAAAGCACATACAAGAGTTTTTTTGACATTTTTATTATGACTTTCTGCCCTGCTTTAATGCTATGTTCTTTGCTTAAAGAATCCGCAATCAAAATACCATTATCCACCTCAAACTCAATCTCAATTTTTTCGTTTTTACTTAAGATATTATTTACTAAACTGCATTTCGCTGAGATTTTTCCGCAGTATGGTTCGCGGACAAGATACTCAAATTTGTCGGAATCCGAAGGCAATATTTTTCCTCCGGCACTTTTTATCCATGCATTGCTGCCTGCAGGAGTTGAAATCAGGACACCGCTGCTTTTCTGCCTTTCTTTTTTTCCTCTTACACTAAGAAAATATCGTGCCGTATGGTGCTGCTTCTTTGATGCTACATAAAACTCATTCAAAGCAAACTCAGAAACCCTTTTATTGTTTATGTAAGCCTCCAGCCTATGAAGCTTTTTTGTTTTATACTTTCCTGATAAAACTTTTTTGAATTTTCTTTCAAAATCTTTTTTTGTAGATGTCATAAAAAAGCCTTCTTTGAATTTCGGGTTGGAATTAACCCCCAGTACTAGAGTTTTATCAAAAATAAAATGAGAAGTTTTTAAAAAAGTTCCATCCCCACCAACTGCTATTATCAAATCTTCATTTTTAAACATTTTTTTATTCAATTTTTCTCTATTGTAAATTTTATAGTGAATATTATGTTTTTTCAAAGTATTTTTAACTATTTTAAGCGCTGATTCCTCTACTTTGTTTGTTGGTTTTGCATAAACTACCAATATATTGTTTAGTTTCATATGAAAAACAAGAATTTTTTATGGCTTATAAATTTTATCTTTTAGCAGAAAGTTAAACAGCTCTGAATTGAGGTCTAATCAACATAATTCTTATCTCTGCAACAGGCTTATAAGGATTATCTCCATGAAATTCAAGATGCGCATAATCTTGATGGGTTAAGCCTAAAAACCGTGCTTCAGAATGCTTTACATAATCAACTTCTGGGTCCAATATCAGAACTTCGTACCCTTGCAGCCTTATACTGGTTCCTGTTAGAAGACCTTGTCTTTCTCTAACATACTTTTCCCTTACAAAACCGTTTGTATTATGATTATTAACACCTATGCGACTTGTCACCCCCCTTAATATATCCTTCATTACATCTCTTCCATAACTTCCATTAGGTTCAAAAGTGGTATTATCCAGTACCAAGTATAAAATACCATACCCATCAACTGAATATTCCACTAAAGGCCTGATAGTACCTTGCCCAATACCTTCTTGGATTTCATCAGATTTTAAAACATCATCTGGGGGGTAGCCTACAATCTTTGCAACCTTAACAGGCACTCCAGAAAGTTTACCCTCTTCATAGCATTCAACAACCAATTCAAGCGGATCAAATCCTTGCCTATAAAGTTCCATATTATGGGCTAAATCCACTTGACAATCTATATGTGTGCCATCAACAACAATCTTTGCTGACTCAGGATCCAAATCGAACCCAACACGCGCTAGTTTACTCTTTAGATTAGGCCTTAGAGATTCTAATCCTATCCTCCCAAAATATTCCATTTGCTCTGCATCAACATCTACTCCTAACCTTACCGTTAAACTCTCAAGAGTAGATTGAATTATATCTTCTATTTCTAAATCCAGAGTTTCATGCAGTGATTTTTGAGCAGTTACCATTTTCCAACAAAGAAGTCAATATTTGTTTATAAGATTATTTATATGCTATTTCTCCATCTCCTTAATTATCATAACCAAAGCCTCATTAACAGGGCACTTAATACCATACTTCTTTCCTAACTCAACAACAGCGCCATTTAGGTAATCAATCTCTGTCTTTTTGCCTTTAATTATGTCCTGGTGCATGGAAGATAGATTCCTGGAACCCTTGATCGCCTTGTTTATAGTCTCGATGGAATAGATATCTACATCTATACTGTCTTTACCGGCAACTTTTATGCACTCATCAAATATTAATTTTTTTAGAGGATTCAATTTCTCATCTGCTGTTGCGCCATTATCTATCCTTAATATAGCAGAAACAGGGTTAAGCACACAGTTAACTATTAATTTTTTCCATATATCTTCTTTAATGTTTTCAGAAACATTAGCTTTTAATCCACATTTATTGAAATTATCTGCTAAGTCTTTACTTATAGGGCTTTTTTCGATTTTTGTATAGCTTAAATTATTGAACTGCACTATACCTGGTTCTAAGAAGGTTGCTCCAACAGCAGTTATTCCCCGTATTACTAAGCATTTATCTCCAACAATTTCTTTTACAATATCCTCACTATTAAGGCCATTCTGCAAGCATAAAATTATTGTATCTTTTTTAACCAAATCTTTTATCGGTTCAATTGCATTTTTACTGTCGTGCACTTTAGTTGTCAATATAATCAGAGTACTATCGTCAATTGCATTTATAGAAGGCACAGCCTTTAATTTATACGTATTATTCTCCTCGCCAGTAATCTTAAGCCCATCCTTATTTATCTTATCAACATGCTTTTGTCTAGCAACCAGTGTAACCTCATTAAATTTAGACAATTTGGCACCATACAAACTTCCAATAGCTCCAGCACCAAGAATTATGATTTTCATAATCATTCAATCAAAATAGCTACCTTTCCAGGCATTGCCTGTTTTGCCTTTTGTTCATCACTTTTTCCATCAACAATCTCCATATCACAACCAAATTCCTGCTTAAAATTATCTAATGAGCCTTTCAATGCTTCTATTTCTTTTTTCCTACCAACAATTACTTTGGGCAACTTAGTCTCGTCCTTAACCAGTTTAGGGGCAATTTTTGAAATCTCCCTGATGTAAATGCTAAGATCGCTTTTTGCAAATTTCTTGATGATCTCTCCAAGGTTTCTTGTTTTTCCCAGTTCTCCCTTTAATCTTCTTATGAAATCAAATTTCCATGCTTCAGCAACAAATATTATTATCTTGTTAGGCTTCTTTATCTTTGCCAGCTCAATAACAGAATAAATATCCTTTTTGGTCCTCTCTAAATTATCTTCAAGAGCCTCAGCTTCCTCGTCTATTTTGCTTTTGTCATATGACGGCCATTTTTGCAATGAGGCAAAACCTTTTAATTTCAAATCGCTCCACAACTCCTCAGAAATATGTGGTGTAAAAGGATTTAGCAATAATACGAGATTTTTAGCACATTCTCCGAATACTGCTTTATTTTTGTCATTATACTTTTGAAGCGCATTTACAAATTCCATTATTTTCCCAATCGCCAGGTTATACTTAAAATTTTCAATATTCTCTGTAACATTCTTTATTGTAGAATGCATCTTGCTCAAAATAAACTTGTCTTTTTCATTTAGCTTATCTTTTACATAACTATCTAATGAAATATCTTTGATATTATCATTAACCAGGTTATAGATCCTGTTCAAAAACCTATATGCTCCATTAACACCTTTATCATTCCACTCTAATTCTTTTTCTGGCATTGCCGCAAATAAAATAAATAATCTTCCTGTATCAGCACCATACTTCCCGGTTATTTCTGCGGGATCAACCACATTTCCTATACTTTTGCTCATCTTCGCCCCATCTTTGATGACCATGCCTTGTGTCATTAACCTAGAGAAAGGCTCGTCCACATTAGTTAATCCTAAATCTCTCAAGGCTTTTGTGAAGAATCTTGCATACAACAAATGCAAAATAGCATGCTCAATGCCCCCAATATACTGGTCAACAGGCATCCAATAAGCAGAAGCTTTCTTGTCAAAAGGCAACTTAGCTTCATTAGGGCTGCAGTACCTGAAAAAATACCATGAACTGTCAACAAAAGTATCCATTGTATCAGTTTCTCTGCGAGCTTTTCCGGCACATTTTGGGCATTTTACATTGACAAATTTTTCTGAGGTCTCTAAAGGATTTCCGGCACCAGTAAATTTAACATTTTTTGGAAGCTTTACCGGTAGATTCTCATACGGAACCGGAACTATACCGCATGTACTGCAATGTATCATCGGAATCGGAGTCCCCCAGTAACGTTGCCTGGAAATCAGCCAGTCTCTTAGCTTATATTGCACAGTTCTTTTTCCTATTTTTTCTTTTTCCATCCATTTAGAAATCTTTTCGATAGCATCCAAATTATTCATCCCATTGAACTTATCAGAATTAACTAAAATTCCTTCCTCAACATAAGCCCTATTCATTTTCTCTGATTTTAACTCATATTGCTTAGGCGTTATAACAACTCTAATCGGTAATTTGTATTTTTTTGCAAACTCAAAATCACGCTGGTCATGAGCAGGAACTACCATAACGGCCCCGGTTCCATATTCCATTAATGCATAATCAGCCACAAATATTGGGATTTCTTCGTTATTGACCGGGTTTACAACATATTTCCCAATAAAAATTCCATTTTTTTCAACTTCTTCAGATGCCCTTTCTTTCATGCTTCTTTTCTTTGTTTTTGTGATAAAATCCAGAACTGGTTTTTCATATTTTGTTCCTTTAATTAACTCAAAGACCATTGGATGCTCAACTGCAAATACCAAAGCGATTACACCAAAAATAGTATCTGGCCTCGTGGTGAAGGTAGAAATGATTTTTTTTGTATCTTTAATTTTAAAATTAACCTCAACACCATGACTCTTTCCAATCCAGTTTTCCTGCATTACTTTAACTCGTTTGGGCCAATGCTTTAGTTTTTCCAAATCTCTCAACAACTCATCGGCATACTCTGTTATCTTGAAGAACCACTGCTCCAGCTCCTTTTCTGCAACATCATCATGGCATCTCCAGCATTTACCATCTATGACCTGCTCATTCGCAAGCACCGTACCACAGGAATTGCACCAGTTTACGACAGCATTCTTCCTGTATGCTAGTTTTTTCTCATAAAATTTAAGAAAAATCCACTGGTTCCATTTATAGTAATCTTCTGTACAGCTCTGTATCTGCCTTGACCAATCATAACTAAAACCTAGGCTTTTTTGCTGCTCTTTTATTTTGTCTATGTTATCCAAAGTCCATTTCTCGGGGTCAACCTTATGTTTTATGGCAGCATTTTCTGCCGGTAGTCCGAACGCATCATAACCCATAGGGTACATTACATTAAAGCCCTGCATTCTCTTAAATCTTGCAAGGGCATCTCCTAAAGAATAATTCCTCAAATGGCCCATATGGAGTGTTGAAGAAGGATAAGGATACATCTCAAGGCAATAGAATTTCTTCTTTTTACTGTCTTCTTTAACTTTGAATATGCCCTTCTCTTCCCACTTCTTCTGCCATTTCTTGGCAATCTTATTAAAGTCTACCATTTAATCAAAAGAAAGAAAGAGTGTTTTAAAGTTTTTCGTTATTCAGAACTTCTTAAACTGAGCTACAGTATCAATTAGATCAACATGTCCAAGGAATACTGCTCTACAGCAGTATCTTTCCAGGCCTAATTCGTCCATAGCCTTCTTCTTGTCTTCTCCTTTCTCAAGTTTTTCTAAATAGCTCCCCCATAATTGCCCTATTGGCTTTCCACAACTCCAGCATCTTATTGGAATAATCATTTTTATCCTCCTTAACGATAACTTTTTTGTCTTTTAGCGCGAGCCTGACCATGCCCGTTTGGTTTTGAAGGCTCTTTTCTCCTGACGTCTGCAACTAAAAGGTTTCTGTCATAATCTAAAAACTGCTTCTTCAACTTATCACTTTTTGAAAACTTTACCAGACCTTTTGCAATCGCTAACCTAGATGCGTCTGCTTGGCTAGCAATTCCACCGCCAAAAACATTTACACTGATATTTACCTTATTTATAAAATCTTCTGCAATAATTAATGGTTCCATTAACTTCAATCTGGAAATCTTGGGCTCATAAAAATCCAAAAGCAAGTTGTTTATCTTTACAACTCCATTTCCGGGCCTTATTATGGCTCTTGCTATTGCCCTTTTCCTCTTTCCTGCTGCAATCACGACTTTCATATTTTAGCACCTATATGCCTGCATATCTCCAGTATGTTAATATACTTAAGATTCGGAACCTTTCCAATATCGGCGTTCTTTATTGTATCAAATTTTTGATTTTTCAAATTATCCGGAATGCCTATATGGCACTTAATGTTTTTAAAAGCTACCCTTCCCCTTTCCTTTTTATAGGGTAACATTCCCCGGATAGACCTTTTAACAAATCTATCCGGCATTCTGCGAGTAAATGGCCCTTTAGCAGGTATACCCATTTTCAAAAATCTGTCGGCCCTTTCAAATATTTTACTTCTGTCACCAGTAACAACACAAGTCTCGCAGTTAACAATATCTATTTTCTCCCCTAACAATGCTTTCTTAGCTACAAAAGTTCCTAATCTCCCCAATATTAAGTTGTTTGCGTCTATTATCATCCTATTATCCTAATTTTCTTTCCATTAGGTTTTTCTTTACTTAAATCCAATAAGTTGACTATTTGTGAACCATTCTTCTCTAATTTATCCTTCGCCTGTTCTGAAAACTGGTAAGCAGATATTGTAAGCTTATGATTCAGATTTCCGGACCCTAAAACCTTTCCAGGAACAACAATAACTTCATTTTCTTTTGTATATCTATTAATCCTGGACAGGTTAACAGCCCTCCTGTTCCTTGTAGGCCTCTCTAAATCTAAAGCAACCCTTTTCCATAAGTTTACAGACTGCTCATTGCTTCTCTTCTTCAATTCCCCGATTAAATCCTGCAATAATGGGTTTGTAGGTCCTGTTCGTTTCATTTTTGTGCATGCCTGCACACTAGCGTAAGGGGTATATTCTATACCCCTAGACAGGCATATTTTATCGTTTTATTATTGAACTTTTAATTTTAATGCGGGAGACGTGATTCGAACACGCGTACCCACTAAGGGACAAGACCCTCGATCTTGCGCATTTGGCCACTCTGCCACCCCCGCGTATGCGAAGGTTTACTTGAGCTTCTTTACTGCTTCATTAAAATCGTCAAAAGTTTTATCAAAAATCTTCAAAGCCTGATTCAAGATTTCCTTGCAGCTTAACTGCCCCCATGATTCCATGTAAAAAATAATGTCATTATCATATTTGACCTTTACCTCGCCATTTGAAACTTCTTCTACAACGCCTGCAAGATCGTACTTGAACAAATTGTCTTTAATAACCTCAAGCTTTCCATTTTTTATTTCAAAAATATTTCCATGAGTTTTTTCCACGATCTCTTCCGGATTCTTTACATTTCCTATCTCTATTATAGGCTTATGTTTGTAATAAGCAAGGCATGGAGTCCATTTAGAATGTACTTTACCTGTTCCCAGAACAGCAGTAGCCTCTAATTCCAAAGACTGGCCTTTTAACAATTTTACAATAGGCAGTTTTGGATAAACAGGCTTTACTGCAGGATCTTTGCTTTTAAGCTCGGAAGCGTAAACCATTCCAGAACCCTTTGATGCTTTCAAAGTGAGTTTAAGCTGACATCTTGCACATCCCTCTCCGTTGCATTTACATTCATCAGGCAAATTATATGATTTTAAGTCTGTTTTTAAGGGTACCAATCCAAGCCTGTGCGCAATTATCTCATCATATAATATGGAGTCATTTTTTCTAAACTCTATCTCCTCAATAGCCATTGTAGGGACTTCCTCTATCATAATCCTCCTCAATGTATTTGCAAAAGCAGGTGTAGAATCCTTTATGATAAATGAAAGCTTCCCTTCTTCTTTACCATTTGATAAAACTCTTATTTCCATTTTAGCACCTCAAACTTGTTTGACGCTAGGAAATCGTAGATTTCCCGCTGCCTCAATTATACTCTTCTACCTCTCCTTCCTCCTTTTTTTCTACAACCATCGTGAGGTAAAGGAGTAACATCCTCTATTAAACCAATCCTTAAACCCATTCTTGACAATGCCCTTACAGCAGCCTGTGCACCGGGTCCAGGACCGACAGAATCGTTATGACCTCCGGGAGCCCTTATCTTAACGTGAATCGCATTTATTCCCTTTTCCATAGCTCCCTCAGCAGCCCTTTTTGCAGCAATCATTGCAGCAGTGGGACTGGATTCCATCCTATCGCTCTTAACAACCATGCCGCCAGATGCTTTGCTTATCGTTTCTGTTCCAGTGATGTCCGTTATGTGGATGATAGTATTATTATATGATGCGTAAATATGCGCTATTCCCCATCTTTCATGATATGCCATTTTTAATCCTCCTTGACCTCAGCTTTTTTTCCTTTAATTTCTTTTCTAACTTCTGATTTTTTTTCAGAAGCTGTTTTGTTTCCTTTCTCAGCTTTTTTTCCTTCAACTTTTGTTTTCTTTTCTTCTTCTTTAACTTCTTTCTTCTCTTTCTTATCCTTTTTCTCCACTTTTGCCACAACCCTTATAGGGTGGCTAGGATCAGCAACAACAGAGCCCTGAGAAAATTGTATGTGGCCTTCCTCGTCTAATGGAACAAGATAGGAGGGTGCTGTAATCGTTCTTTCTCCCAACGAAATATGATCATGAACAATAAACTGCCTAGCCTGCTTAAGGCTGCCTGCCATATTTTTCCTGTAAACTAAAGTCTGCAATCTTCTTTCCAGAACATCTTTTAATGTCAAAGACAAAACATCTTCTATCTTTGCATCTTTTCCTAGTAATCCTAAAGATGAAAGTTTTGTCAAAAGCTGATTCCTTTCCTTCTCAACCTGAGGATTATTTAAGGTAATAAGGTTTTTTGCCTGCCTGGTAAAATTCTTCAGAATTGTACCCATCTTCCATATCTCATATTTTCTTCTAAGTCCGTACCCCTGCAGGATTTCTTTTTCTGCCAAAATCCTTTCTTTTTGCCACGGGTGTGATGGCTTTGAAAATTTTTTTCTTTGTTTTTTAGGACTTCCCATCTTTATGCCTTACTCCCTTTAGCAGCAGTTTTTTTAACAACTCCCAATGATGATTTCCCCTTATTCCTTCTAAAATTAGATTTTGTTCTCTGGCCTCTGACCGGCAACCCCACACCATGCCTTACTCCCTTGTAAGACCTGATTTTTTTCATCATCTTGATATCATTTTCTTCTGCAAAAGATAAATTTCCTGTTAGGACATGATAATCTTTTCCATCTACATAATTTTTTCTCCTATTAAACATCCAAGAGGGTGCGTTATAATTCGAGGGATTGCTCAAAACATCATCAAGCTTCTTAACTTCATCATCTTTTAGGTAACCAGCTTTGGCTGTTTTATCAACACCTGCGAAATTACATAACATGTTAGAAAACATGAAACTCACGCCCTTGATCTTTTTCAGTGCATTGCTTATACTTTTGTTTCCGTCAAGGTCTGTATTCGCGATCCTTACAAAATACTTGAAATCTTTACCTACAGAATTTGCGCCGGAACCTAGGTCAGAGGTACTGGAAATCTCTGATTTCCTTGTAACTTGCTTCCGAGCATCTTCCTTAGCTTGAGATTGTTCTACCATCCTAATAACATACTCACTTACGTTCGTAGCATCAAACAAATAAATATTGTTTAATTATAACCATTTGTTTGGCATATATCCGAGAATATAGCACTTAAAGCAACCCTAAAATCGCTCTAATTGAACTCGGGCTAAGAAAAAGGAACTGAGTTTTATTTATAAAGGTTGTGATTGATCGGTTGATTTTTGTTCCACATTTTTACTGGACAAACTTTTTGCAATCAAAAGATTTAAATATATGCGACACGTTTGGAAAAAGTGCCAAAAACACAATATGTTGTGTTTGTTAGATAAGGTATATACTACATGTTGTGTCTGTGTCCAGTGGTAAAAAGATTATAAAGAGGTAGGTGATCATGGTGCAAAAGATTTCTGAGATAAAGAAGAGAGACGGAAGTGTGGTAAAATTTGAGGAAGCGAAAGTAGCGAACGCTATATTCCAGGCGGCTAAGTCTGTTGGCGGCAAAGATATGGATGAAGCCAAAAAGCTCGCATATAAGGTGACTAAAGAACTGGAGAAGCAAGTAGAAGGCATACCTACAGTCGAGCAATTGCAGGACTTGGTGGAAAAAATATTGATTGAAGCCGGGCATGCTCAAACATCTAAGTCATTTATTGTTTATAGGCAAAAAAGGGCAGAACTTCGTGAGCAGAAGATGAAGGTTCTGGAAAAGGATTATTTAGATGAGGTAGACAAGAGGTTTGACCTGAATGCCCTAAGGGTCCTAAAGTCAAGATACCTAAAAAAAGATGAGAAAGGGAAGTTAATAGAAACTCCAAAGCAATTGTTTACAAGGGTCGCTGTACATTCTGCTATCCCAGATATTTTTTATGATGACCGAGTTTATGATATAAATGCAGGGCAAAACACTTTTGAAATAGAAGAATTTGATCAAAAAGAGTATGATGGTAAATTTTCCATTGGTAAGTATAAATTAAACCAGTATCACATGGAAGGTGTAAGGAGAATTTATGAAAGGTACAATCACGAGAAGAAGATCCGGGTTTCCTGGAGTCAGCTGCTTGAGCTGTTTGAGGAAAAATATTTTGACAAGTATGAGGGAAGCATAGATGATTTCTATAACCTGATGACGGAAAAGAAGTTTATGCCAAATACTCCTGCGATAGCTAATTTTGGGAATTCGTTAGGCATGGGCTCAGCATGTTTTGTTTTGGGTATAGATGACAGCATGGAAAGCATCATGGATACTTTGAAGCATACTGCAATAATACATAAAAGCGGAGGAGGGACGGGATTTAATTTTTCCAAGATAAGACCTGAAGGAGATTTTGTTTCATCTACTTCCGGTGCTGCCTCTGGACCGCTGTCCTTCATGAAGATGTTTGATACGATGACAGAGGTAGTTAAGCAGGGAGGTATTCGTCGCGGTGCTAACATGGGCATAATGAACAGCAATCATCCTGATATTGAGAAGTTTATAACAGCGAAAAACGGTAATAAAGGCCTTAGGAACTTTAACATATCTGTTTTGCTAATGGGGGATTTTTGGGAGCATTACAACAAAAACAAGCCGTATCCTTTGGTTAATCCCCGGAATGGAAAAGTTGTAAAAACAGTTAATCCAAGGATGCTTTTTGATAAGATAGTTTATCAAGCCTGGGAATCGGCTGAGCCCGGCATAATATTTTTTGATACTATAAACAAATATAACCCGTTTTATGAGCATTTGGGGCCTATAGTTACAACTAATCCTTGTGGAGAGGTGCTTTTATATCCAAATGAGCCATGTAATTTGGGTTCGATCAATGTATGGGCATTTGCCAAAGAAGATGCCGATGGGAATGTATATTATGACTGGAATGGGTTGAAAGAAGCTGTGCATAAATGCACAAGGTTATTGGATAATGTAATTGATGTGAATAAGTTTCCTTTGAAACAGATTGAGGAAATGAGCCTGAATACCCGTAAAATTGGTCTAGGGGTTATGGGTTTGGGTGATCTGCTATATGAGTTGAGGCTCCCATATAACACTGATGAAGGCAGGAAGTTTATGGAAAAGATTATGCAGTTTATTGCTTATTATTCCAAATTGGAGAGTATTGAGCTAGCTAAGAATCGCGGAAATTTACCATATTATGACAAGAGCTTCTATAAAGACGGGAGGCTGCCATTCAGCGGCTTTGACCTGAAAGAAGAATGGGATTTTGATTGGGAAAAGGTAAGTTTAGATATTAAGAAATATGGGATAAGGAATGGTTATGATACGATTATTGCTCCTACTGGCAGCATATCGATGATAGCCGGCTGTTCTTCCGGGATGGAACCGGTTTATTCTCTTGCTTTTGAGAAGAATGTTAAAGTTGGAAGCTTTTACTATATTGATCCTGCTTTTGAAAGAGCTTTGAAAAAAGAGGGTTTGTATACTGATGAGCTTATGGAAGCAATATGCGAGAATACGGGTTCAGTGCAAGGCCTAGAGGGATTTCCAGAGGAGCTGCAGAAAGTTTTTGTTACTGCCCTGAATATAACACCGAAGGACCATATTCTTGCTTTAGCTTCTTTCCAGAAATGGGTTGACAGCTCTATTTCAAAAACAAATAACTTTCCGGCAGATGCTACGGTAGATGATATGAGGGAAAGCTATATCATGGGCCATAAGATAGGATGTAAAGGCCTTACGGTTTTTAGAGATACTTCTATTAAGGAACAGGTTTTGGTTGCCGGTAAGAATAGTAAATTAGAAGCGAAAGAAACTGCAACGCAAGTACAACAAAAAGCAGAAGCTCCACAACCAATCAGTGATGTTACCGGAAGAGCAGAGGATGTTGAATCTGGTGACTTGATGACGCAAACCACAGGTAAAGCGCAACATAAGATCTGTCCTGAATGCGGTGGAGCAACTCAGATGCAGGAAGGTTGTGTTAGCTGTAAGGGTTGTGGTTGGGCACTTTGTAAGTGAGTTCTTTTTTAGTTTTTGAAAAGGTCGTATAACTTACGTTATGCGACGTTTTGTACTGAAAACCCAAACATTTATATACCACATATATACTCAAGTATATAGGTTGAATAGAGGGAACAGAGAGTATAGTGACTAAAGACTTTTACTTTTTCTGTTTCACGTGTAGTGGAGATATTTGAAACGCATGTTTTTTTATTCAAGGAGATATAGATAAAATGATATTTGAAGATTTAAATGTAAAGCCAGAGCTAGTCAAAGGACTAAAGGAAATTGGGGTTAAGGAGCCTACTGAAATACAGAAAAAAACAATCCCGTTGATAAAAGAAGGAAAAGATGTTATAGGCATATCAAAGACTGGTTCTGGGAAGACAATTGCTTTTGGCATTCCAATACTGGAAAAAATCGAACATGGGCGGGGAGTGCAGTTTCTAATAATTGCTCCTGTAAGGGAACTAGCCGTCCAAATATCCAATGAGCTAAAGAAATTCGGGAAATACATAAAATTCTCTGCGGCAACTGTTTATGGAGGTGTTGCAATTAATCCTCAGATAGAGGCTATAGCAAGAGCAGATATTATTGTCAGCACACCGGGAAGATTACTGGACCACTTGGAGAACTTCGATCTAAAACTAGACAAAATAAAATGTGTTGTTCTGGATGAAGCTGACAAGATGGTTGAGATGGGATTTATTGAGGATATAAGGAGAATACTAAACGAAACACCAAATAACAGGCAAGTTTTGTTATTCGGAGCAACAATCTCAAATGAGGTAGATGAACTAAAGCAAGATTACATGCATAATCCTGAAACTGCCCAGGCAGAATCGCATGTAGATGAAGAATACTTAGAGCAATATTATTATGATGTAAAGCAGTTTGAGAAATTCTCATTATTAGTGCATTTACTAAAGAAAGAAAAGAAAGACTTATGCATAATTTTTTGCTCTGCAAGATCTACTGTGGAAATGGTTACAAGGAATTTAAGAGACAATGGAATTAAATGCGATATGATCCACGGGAAACTAACCCAGAACAGGAGATTAAGAGCTATTGAAAATTTCCATAAAGGAAATCCCACTATTCTTGTAGCATCAGCAGTTGCGGCAAGAGGGATAGATGTAAAAGATGTTTCACATATTTTCAACTATGATTTATCACCTGATGCGCAAGAATATGTGCACAGGGTCGGAAGAACTGCAAGAGCAGGAAAAACAGGAAAAGCGATTACATTACTAAGCGAAAGGGACCATGATGTTTTCAGGGAAATTTTAAGCAGGTTTCCTGTCAAGGTTGAACAGCTCCCCTTGGAAGATTTTGAAAGGTTAAAATTCAATGCCGGAATTAGAGGGAGTTTTAGAGGCGGCGGCAGGTTTGGAGGAAGAGGTAGCGGAAGACCAGGAGGAAGGTTTGGAGGCAGAGACGATTCAAGAGGTTATCAAGGTCATAGGCCGCGATATGGCGGAAGAAGTTCTGATAGTTCAAGTTCGTATGGCGGAAGAAACGATTCTGACAGGCCAAGGTCAGGATTTCAGGGAAGACCAAGGACATCTGAACACAAACCAAGGTCTTATGGCGGAAGAAGTTCTTCAGGGTATGGAAGATCAAAATAGTTTGGTAGAAGGTATTGATTATATTTCACTCTTAAACTGGTCATAACCATAACTTAATTTCTTTTTTCTTTTGTCGAACAAATAAATTCCTTGTTTTTTTGGTAATATTTTTCCTACCACTATGCATTTTATGCCTTTGATTTTATTTAATCTTTTTTCGGGTATTGTAAAAATTAATTCGAAATCTTCTCCTCCAAATAAAGCATAGTCATATGGGTCTTTTTTTAATTTTTTAGCGTCGTTAATTGTATTTTTATTTAATGGGATTTTTTCTTTGTAGATGACTGCCCCTGTTTTGCTTTCATTGCATATGTTAAGAACTTCAGATGCAAGTCCATCAGAAACATCTTCCATTGCATTAACAAAATTTGATAATTTTCTTCCGATATTTAATTTACATTTAGGATTCAAATAATAATTAATTGAGTTTCCTTTCTTATTGTTTTTTAATAATTGCAACCCTGCTCTTGATGCTCCTAAATTTCCTGTGACAAGAATCAAATCATTAATTTTTGCATTGGACCTTAAGCATAGGTTCTTCTTTTCGACAAAACCAATCAACATAACATTAATAACAATATTTTTTCCATTAGAAAGGTTTCCACCAATTATGTTTATTTTATATTTCTTGCAATTTTTATTTATTCCATTGTATAATTTATCAACAAAATTAGTATTGGTGTTTTTTGGCATTGTGAGAGAAATTAAAGCGTATTTTGGAAAACCACCCATTGATGCTATATCTGAAACATTACTTTCTATTGCTTTAGAGCCAATTTGCTCTGGAGTGAACCATTTTAGATTAAAATGGTCATCTTCCACTAAAGTGTCAGTTGTCAGCAACAAATAATGTTTTTTATCGAATTTAAGAACTGCTGCATCGTCTCCTATGCCCTTAACTACGTCTTTAGAGAATAATCTTAGGTTTTTGCTTATTTTTTTGATTAATTCTATCTCCCCAAACCCCGATAATTCCATGGAAATCAAAAAGTTTTTAATTCTTAAATATCTTTCTGTTTATATGCTAGATGTAATACTTCAGGTCTTTTATCTTATGCTACCTGCTTATTTTGCCAATATGGCCCCAGTTATTGTTAAAGGTAGTTTTAAGAGCCTGAAAATACCTTTGGATTTCAATAAGAAGATAAATAAAAAACCGATACTCGGGGAAAACAAGACTTTTAGAGGTCTTATTTTTGGAGTTTTGTTCGCCGTAATCATCGCTTATTTGCAGTTTTTGCTGTATAATAATAATATTCTGGCGGATATAGCAATCATTGATTATTCAAACTGGCTGCTAATAGGATTTCTTCTGGGTTTTGGAGCTATATTTGGAGACCTAGTGGAAAGTTATGTAAAAAGAAGGATGAATTATGAACCTGGGAGGAGCTTTGTGCCGTTTGACCAGATAGACTTTGTTATAGGGGCTTTGATTTTTGTTTATCCATTAGTCATTTTGTCATTGGATAAGATTGTAGTTATGTTATTTCTAAGCTTTATTCTGCACATTATAGTAAATCATATCGCCTTCTATATGAATATAAGAAGAGAGAAATGGTAATTAAAGCAAGACATAAAGCACTATAATTGGTACAAAAAACCATAGATTCTTCAGAATAATACCATAATAATTTTTCTTTTTGAGGTTCAACAGTATAGAAGAGTTTGCAACCCCATATAAGAATATAAGAACCGTTTCCAGGACAAATAAATTGAAAATTTTGCTGCTTAGGTAGAATATCACTCCAAGAAGCAAATAGACAAGAGAGGATTTTTCTAAATTCATTTTTTTATTTAACATTAAAATTATTATAAAAAATAAGAGAATTGTTGTTAAGATAACATTGATTTTGTAGAAAAACAATAAAGAAACCAAAATCATGAAAAATAATATCTTTTTTAGCAGAATGAAATATCTTTTTCCAGGTTGCTGCTCTTCAGCTGCAAGTTTAATCAGGATTATGCCTAATAGCAATCCCAAGTAGGCTATTATTGACGCTAAAAAATAATTCAGATAGGTTATTTGCATAGTTTATTTTTCTATATCAGATATTTTTTTAATTCTTCTTTCATGTCTTTTTTCTTCAGTAAAACCTGTTGCAAGCCACGTTTTGACAGCGCTTATCGCTTCATCTCTTGTGAGAAAACTTGCCCCCAAGGAAAGTATATTTGCATCATTATGCATCCTTGAAAGCTTAACAATTTCCATATTTTTTCCATAATACACGGCAGCCCTTATTCCCTTGGTTTTATTTGCAGTTATTGCCTCCCCTTGTCCAGAAGCTCCAAATACTATTCCTCTGCTGTTTTTGTCCGCTGAGACTTTTTTTGCTGCTTTGGAAATAAAATCAGGGTAATCATCAGCAGGATCAAATCTATTGGCTCCGACATCCTCAACTTCAAAGCCTTCTTTAAGCAAATATTTTTTTATTTGTTCTTTGAGCTTGAAACCTGCGTGGTCGGTCCCGAGGATTATTTTTTTATTCATTCTTAGAATTACTCTTTTTTTATTGCTTTTAATATTTATTGTTTTTGTACGTTCCCGTACAACAGTGTATGGGGCTATCTTCGATAGCCCGAGACGGCTTGATATGTTGTAGTCTCTGGATACCACAAGTATTCCACTATGTTGTTCTATGGGTGCGTAGAATTACCAGGCTCTTATGTATTCGCTATGGCCCCATTGGATCAATAGATCAACTCCTAGCTTTTCAACTACAATAGGGACATCACAACCACCCCAGCAGCTTCCAAGCCATATGACAACAGAAACATTAGTGTTTTTTTCTATGTGTTGCTGAATTTCCTTCGCTTTCGGCTTTAGGCCGTCAGGCAGCTGTATGCATACTAGTTTAGCGTCGTTTTCTTTAATTTTTTCTACTGCCTTATTTAGTTCTAAGTCGTAGTTTTCCATAATTGATAGAGAATAATAAGCTATTTTAAAAATTTATTGGGATGATTGCTTTGTTGACTACATAAACAATTCATCCATCTCGAAGTCGGAAAGATCCCTTTTATTGATAAGTTTACCAAAATCCTTGTCTTTCATCTTTTTCCTTTCTTCTCTCATGCTTTCTATCTCAATATGTTCTTCATCAAAAAATTCTTCCATAATTATTCACCATATGATACTATCAGAACTCTTTTATTACTACTATTGAGTAATATAACTAGTATTTAAAGGTTTCGAATTGTGCATGCCTGCACACTAGCGTATTGGGATGTCTTCGACATCCCGAGACTGAGCATTCAGAAGTACCCGGTTTCGGGTCGTGCGGTACGTAGTACCGTACACTGTTGTACGGGAACGTAAAATTAGGGAAAGATTTATATATATTCTTAAGCAGTTTAAAGGTAAAAAAGCGGTGATAAATATTAATCTTAAGGCTAAATTCAAAAATGGTGTAAAAGGTCTAAAGGATTATATAGTTCTTGTTACAGTAAACCCTAAAGTTTATCAAAAATCCAATTTAGAGATAATAAGTTTGCTGGTAAATGAGCAAAAGACTCCAGGTGTTTATGTTACCTTGAACAAGCCTTTTGATGTAATGATTAGGCTCTTTAAACAAAATAATATAGATCCAAGGCTAGTTATATTTATAGATGGCATTACCCAAGTAGGGGAAGGTAAAAAAAGAGTAAAAAACTGCCTGTTCATAGAATCTCCAGAGAAGTTAAGCGATATTTCTGTTGCGATGGACCAGGCTGTTAAGGCACTGCCAACAAAAGAAAAGTTCATATTCTTTGACTCAATAAATACTTTACAGGTGTTTAACAAGCCTGGAACTGTAGCAAGATTTGTTTATTTTTTAGCGAGCAAAATAAGGGAATGGAAAATCAAGGGCATTATAATATCGGTTAAGAAAGGCTCTGACGAGGCTTTAATTAATGAGTTGGTACAATTTTGTGATTTAAGAATAGATTTATGATAATGGTAAATGCACAACTAACTAAAATAAATTTTCGGAGGTACTTGAAAATCACAGATTTTCTGCACCTCCTAATAAAAATATTTGGAGGTAAATCAAAATGGTATCTGTTGCGGCTATAAGCATTACAACTGTAATTTTTGGGATCGGGGCTTTATTGCTTGCTTCAAGGGCAAGAAGCAGGCTCTCGCCAGGATCCTTAAGGAAATACATAGACAATTTTTCAATATGTCTTGCATTTATCGTCATTTTTTCCGTATGGCAGACTATTAGGAGCATAACAAACATTGAAGTTTCTCTCTCGGGTTTTACAGGCTACCCGGAACTTATTTTTTTAGTATTCGCATACATAGGATTTGTAATTGCATCATATAGGGTTTCAAAAATAAGTGAGGAGTTTGGTTTTAAGGAAGAAGGCAAGGAGATACAACGGCTAGTTAAAAAAAGAGAATAGTTAATATGGATATAGGGGGAAAAAAGGCTCAGGTAAGCGTTGAATATATGTTCCTTATAGGATTTGCTACTTTAATAACCATCCCATTAATTATAATTTACCAGTCTTTTATCCAGGATTCGAGAGAGGAGATAGCATCTGTACAAATAATTGAGATTTCAAAGAAAGTGATTGATGCAGCTGAGTCTGTTTATTATCTTGGAGAGCCGTCCCAGACAACGTTGAGGGTAAACATACCTCACAATATAGTTGCAGTAGATTTAGAGAAGGGTAGTTTGGAGACGGGTTATTATGAAGTTATCTTTAATATAAGCACAAAATCAGGAATAGTGGAAATAGTACAAAATTCTGCTGTAAACATCACCGGATCTTTGCCAATAAATAAGGGAACTTACACAATAACAGTTAAAGCTAAATCTGATCATGTCAATGTTTCTTACAGATGAAAATGCACAAGAAATCCCAGTCATCTATGGAGTTTTTTACTTTAGTAGGACTGGCTTTTTTGGTAGTAATAATTTTTGTAGCAGTTTCTGCCAATGAAATCAAAGAATTCGGAGACACTAAGGAATTCCTGCTGATAAAGGATCTGGCGCTAAAATTGCAGAAAGAAGTTGCTATTGCGGCATCTGTTGAAGATGGTTATGTGAGAAATTTTAATCTTCCGGATAAGCTTGAAAATATTGTTGATTATTTCACGATAATAAGAAACAACACATTAACAATAAATTCGTCCAAAACAGTCTTTTCTGTTGCAATACCAAACACCGCAGGAAAAAATTTCACAAAAGGCGCAAATAAGATTGAAAAAATAAGCGGAGTGGTGTATGTAAACAGGTAGTCAAAAATGAAAATTACAAAAGCTCAGATATGGTTTACTGATTTTGTTATTGGCATATTAATATTTTCATTTGTACTTATTTCGTACTATACTTATACGATAAACATATCAAAGCAAGATACTTCAGCAATGGATCAACTGGTTACGGATATCAAAACTGTTTCTACATCTTTAACTACTGAGGGATTCCCATCAGACTGGAATGCTAATACAGTCATTAGAATAGGATTTACAGATAATTCCAATAGGATAGACAATACAAAGTTCGATGAATTTAATAAAATAGATTACAACAAAACAAAAAAGTTACTTGGAACTATATATGATTATTTTCTATTCTTTGTAAATGAAAGCGGGGATGTTCAAAATGTTGAGGGTTATTGTGGAACTGGATTGGGTACTGTTAATGTTAGTTTGGATATAAATGCTGCTTATTATTATGAAAATGATGATGGAGAACAATTTTTAAAGTCATATATGGTGGAGGAAGAATTTGACGCCATTCCCTATTGTGATGGTGGTCCAAAGTGTAGTGATTTATCTTTTACTGATTTTATAGCAGAAATAAATAATTATGATTTTGTTGTTGTAGAACATCCGGCATGGAGTACAAGTGACTTTAATTCTTTTGAATCAGTTGCAAATCCATGGCTTTTAGGTGGAGGAATTCTCTTTGCAGGAGGCCAATTACCTGCGTCTAATCAGCATGAAGCATTCGGAGTTGAATTTAACAAAAAATCTGGCCAGTCTGAAAGTGACAGACTATCGACTGTTGTAAATGAAGATGAATTTATATCTTTTAATTTGGCTGATAATATTATATTTACACAAGCATATTATATTGAGGATGTAAGTATTGGAGCTAATCTTAAAGACATTGCAAGATTTAATGGTTCGTGGATAGAGTTTGATGACATTAAGGCAAATGGGGATATATCCTTAGCAAGATGGCCTCGTGGCAATGGTAAGATGCTTTTCTTCAGTGATTTTGATGCAGATTATCTTGCTGGAGATTTTCAGACAATCCTAGAAGGATCAGCAAATAAATGGGCTAATGCTGCATGTTTACCAATTAGTTTAACAGGTATAGATTTTAACAATTTAGTAAAGGCAGACAGGATGGTCATACACAACTCCAAGTTATTAAAAATGGTGCTTTACCTATGGGAATGAACAGAAAAGGGTTTTTTTTCACGATTGACAGTATTCTGGCCGGAGGGATAATTTTAATTACAATTATATTCGCCTCTTCTTTTTACTTAAGTGAGCAACCAATCTTTCATTTAAATTATCTGTCTCAAGATATAGTTAGAACTTTGTCAACCCTTAATGTTGTAGAGATTGACAATCAGTATATCAATGAACGCATAAGCTCCGGAGATATAACCAATCTTGACAACAATGTATTGGAGCAAATAGCTGAGTTCTGGGCTGATAATAATCTGGAATATGCCAACAAAACTATGAGTAATGTTACAGATCTTTTTATACCCAATACCATGGGTTTTGGATTATGGATAGATAATGAAGCAATATACACAAGAGACAGGCCTATAGAAAAATCCTTAGTTTCATCTAAAAAAATTTTAAGTGGATTTGAAAAAGGAAAATCCGGGGGGTTAACAAGAATTAATCCACCAACATTATTGGGTCCTATTATAATAGAGGTGAGAGTGTGGCAGTAAAATGCAACTTCGTTGCATTTTATAGGCCTCCCCACCAGTGTTATAACACATTATGCGCCCACCCCAGCAGGGGATATTAAGAATGCAAAACTAAGTAAAAATGAAAGTGAATAAAAAAGGGATTTTTTTTACTTTTGCGGCCATAGTCCTATCCCTCATTATAATAACCTCGTTTAATATTTATACCGGCTATAGATTAAAAGAGGAGATGGAAGTGATAGAAGTCAGAATAAATACGATGAACAGCTTCATTATTGATTTAGAAAAGGATATAGAAAATGTTATTTTTATATCTGGTTTCAGGAGTTTGCTGAGTCTGGAGGATTATTTGATGGATCATGACGAGTTTTTTAATGATGGAATCAACACTCCAGGCCTGGATACTGCTTTTGAAGATGTATTTCTTAAGGGAACAATTACTTACGGAGCTAGTATTGACCATATGGCTTTAATGGATAACAATACTTTCCTTAACTGGACTAAGAGGATTAAAGTGGAGGCTAATAAAACTGGCATAGAATTGGAGTTTACTGTCAATGGGGTAACTATAGATCAGTCAGAGCCTTGGAAAGTGGATGTTGAGGTAGATCTGACAATTAAGATTGACGACAAAAAAAATACAGCATCGTGGACAATAACTAAGCCTTATACGGGAAAAATAAATATAACCGGTTCAGGAAAATTTGTGGATCCTTTGTATTTAATCTACACAAATGGGCTAGCCAACAATGAAATAAGGCAGACTACTGAGGCTTTTCCAGGAGGGAGTTTGATAACACATTTAGATAATAGTTATTATATAGAAAACATAGATGCACCAAGCTATCTGAACAGATTTGAAGATGATAAGAAATTTACTGCTTCTGTTAATGGTATTGAAAGCCTTGCTGATGTACCAACTCTTGTAGGTTTGGGTCTAGGATTGCCAGGTATTGGTAAGACTGCAGTGGACCATATTTATTTTTCATCCAGCACTCCCATTGCCAGTTTGATTGAAGATATGGAAGTGTCACGTGATTGGTTTTATTTAGACTATACTGTTCCGTGTACACCTGGATCCGAAGGACTGCATATGGAATACTATGATGCAACATGTGATATATAACATAGAAACATTTTTAAATTATATATCTATTAAATTATTAAAATGGGATTAACAAGCTCTATAATTGAAACTGGTGTTGATAAGCTAGTTAAATTGGTTAATACTGCTGGAAGGGTTTCTTCATATGATGCTGCAAAAGAGCTTGGTGTCAGCAATACCATTATTATGGAATGGGCAGATTTTCTTGAAGAAGAAGGAATCATAAAGGTAGAATATAAGTTCACAAAACCATTTTTAGTTACGAGAAAGCTTGGAAAAAAAGAGGTGGAAGAAAAGGCAAAAGAATTTTCCGGTAAAAAGGATGTTTTTGTGAGGAAGGCAGAGGTTTCATTAAGTTTTCTTGATAGGGAATCAGAGAAGCTGAAAGGCGTAAAGGAAGAGTTCGAGAAAATCAAAAAAAATCTCGGTTTTGATTTAGATGACATAAAGAATGAACTGCAGGAATTGACAAAATACGAGCAGTTAAAAATAGACCTGGATAAGAAGATTGGAGAACAAAAGACATCTTCTATCGATAAGATCCAAGAAATGATAACGCAGATTTCAAGAGAGAGACAAAAATATAATAGTATTTTGATGGAACTTAAAAAAGAAGAAAATGTATTGGGAAAAGAAAAAAGTGAGGTAAAATCTATAGAAGAAAGCGAGAAACTTATCAAAGACAGGCTTAAAGGCCTTAAAAACACCATCAAAAATGTGGAAAACAAAGTCAAAGCGGAAGAGGATAGCTTTCATGTTTCTGAAAGCAACATTCAAAAGCTGATTGCAATGGCTGACGGCATAAAAGCCAAAGTTGAAAATGAAAAAGGCCTGATAGAGCCTCTTGTGCAGAAAAGTGAAAATCAGGCAGAAAGTATACAGCAGTTGCAGAATACAATAATAAAGAAGATAGAGGATAAAGAAAAAAAGCTTAAGGGGACAAAAAAGGCCGCTGAAAAACTGAAGACATTTTTTAAGAAGAAGCTTGGTGTGCTAACACTTATAGATAAGGTAAATGAAGATAGAAATAATCTTGAAACTGAATTAATTGGCCTTATAAAAAAAGCCAAATCCTTCCAGCTGACCTCAAAGACAGCAGATGTAGGGACCCAGATAATAAGTTTTGAGAAAAAATTCAAGGATGTAGATGAAAAAAAGAAGTTTTTTGAAAAAGAATTAAAAAAATTAAGCTCATATTTTAAATAATTTAAGCCAGTAAAAAGAGGTGGAATTTTGAAAACAAGACATAAAGGTGAGAGGGAAAAACATTCTGCCCATAAAGTAAAACATGAGCTTGGGAAGGGAAAGCACCCCCCAATTAGCATACCAAAAACTCAAACAGCAGGCATCAAAATTATTTCTACTTACAAGTTTAGTTCCGGAGACATACCAATAACCATAAAGATATATACCAAAAAAGGTGAATTTGTCCCTATTTATGATGTCTCTATATCCGGAATAAGCAAAAACACGGAAATAGTACTAGAAAAAATTATGGAAGAGCTGACTACGCAGGTAACTATAGGGATGACAGATATATTAAATATCAAAGAAACTGATGTTATAGAAAAGAAGTTTACCATGGCTATAGGAATTTTGCTGAATAAGCATTTTCCTGATGCAGATGAGAAAACAGTGAATTATTTAAAATCGTATTTAACGCAAAAAAGCTTAGGTCTTGGATCGATAGAAATTCTTATGGATGATACAAGCCTTGAGGAGGTTGCAATAAATTGCCAAGAAGAGCCTGTTTGGGTTTACCATATAAAATACGGGTGGTTAAAGACAACTATAATGATGCAAAGTGAGGAACAGATAAGGCATTACGCAGCTATGATAGGCAGGAGGATTGGACGGGCAATAACCATATTAGAGCCATTGATGGATGCACATCTTGCAGGAGGAGACAGAGTAAATGCCACCTTAGAGCCCATATCTGTCAAAGGCAATACCATAACCCTTAGAAAATTTGCGGCAAAGCCGTGGACAATAACAGATTTCATAAAGTCAGAGACGATATCAACAGGTGCTGCAGCTTTAATATGGTTGGGTGTGCAATTTGAGCTGTCTACATTAATATCAGGCGGAACAGCTACAGGCAAGACTTCTATGCTTAATGTGGTTGCAAACTTTTTTCCTCCAAATCAACGTGTGATTAGTATAGAGGATACCCGGGAGATACGACTTCCTAAATTCCTGCACTGGATTCCCATGATAACAAGGCTGCCTAATCCAGAAGGCAAAGGAGAGATTTCAATGCTTGATTTACTCATTAATTCATTAAGAATGAGGCCTGACAGGATAATAGTCGGGGAGATAAGGAGGAAAAGGGAAGCTGAGGTTCTGTTTGAAGCTATACATACAGGACATTCTGTGTATGCTACTGTACATGCGAATGACACAAAAGAAACAGTAACGAGGCTTACCAACCCCCCAATAGATATACCAAAAACAATGCTACCGGCTATTTCAATGATTGTTGTGCAGTACAGAAACAGAAGGACAGGCATTAGAAAGACATTCCAGATCTCTGAGATATTACCCAACTCTGAAACTAATGTTCTTATCCAGCTGGATATAAAATCCGGGAAGTTGAGGAATATAAACAGGTCAAAAAGTTTGTATAATACGATTGAACTTTTTACGGGTTTTTCGAGAAATGAATTAAAAAAATCATTGCATGAAAAAGAAAATGTCCTTAAATGGCTTGTTAAGCAGAATATAAATACTGTCGATGGTGTAGGGAAAGTAATGGCAGAATATTATACCGATTCAGATAATCTGATGAAGTATGTTAAGAAGAATAAGCTATTAATGTGAAAATCTATCATTTATGTGATTTATTGAGCGGGGGAAAATTTGTAGATATGACCATAGGTGGCAACTACATACAATGCTCCGCCAGAAAAAGATAAGTTTTTTATTTCTCTATCCAGTTGGACAATACTACTAATATCGTTGTTTTCTCTATTAATGGCTAATACTTCCCTATTAGTTCCTGCAAAAAGTACATTATTTGTTAAAACCATTTCATTTATCTCATCTTCTAATTGAATGAGTGGCAATTCTCTAAATATGCCATCATCTAATGAAAATCTTGATATATTTTGACCATGGCTTGCATACACATCCGTCCCATCTGATACAATTGAAGTTACTTTGTCCTCAAAAGCACAATGATTAAGAACAATTTCTTTTTTGGTTATATCAAAAACTCCAATACAATATTCCTTACCAGAATCTTTCCTAATTATAGGGTTAGACCAGATTAAAAAATTTCCAGCTAAAATAGTATTTCTGACAGCACTTACCTTGTCTTCCTCGTCTAAAAGTGAGGTTGCATTAATACTCCATCTCAAATTTCCGTTTTTTGATAGAGCATATATACCAAGTCCCCACGTTCTATTTCCTTCGACTTCAAATAAATTTCTACTTACAATATAGACTCCATCATCTGTAATTAAAGGGGAATTGTCCAATGTATGTCCAAAGTCAGAGAAACTCCAGTATGTTCTTCCATCTTGAATATTTATAGCTTTAAGTCTCACTCGATCCTGCATAATATATAATGTATCTCCATCAATTATTGGTGCACTAAGTGTTTCTGTTCTTGTTCTCCAAATAGTCCTCCCCCTAGAATCGAGCGCTTGATACTCACAACATTGTGGTCTTCCCTATAGGGGCACAATTAATATATCTTCTGTAACTGCTGGTCCAATTCTTGGAGGACCATAATACATCTCTATTCTCTGTTCTATGTCTCCATTTTGTGCATTTAATACATAAAGTTCGTCATCTTCATCACCAATATATATTCTATCTCCCAATATAGCTGGTCGGGAAGCAGTCATATTTTTAATTTCTATTTCCCAATCTTTTTCTAATGGTAAACTAACATCCACATCAATATAACCCGAATTATTTGGACCTTTATGCATTGTCCAGTCTAATGGATTTGTTTGTATTCTGCCTGAAAACTGTGTTTTAAGTTCTTCAAATACTTGCTTATCTATATCAGGATTTGGTAGTGGTATTAATTCACCAGTTGGTCCTTGTTGATAAAATTCTTCTTCAGCTGGAACATGAGTTCCTTGATAACCAAGTTGACTTTGTTGGAATATTGAAAAATCCTCTAACGGGACATAAGGAGTTAAACTTCCATCTATAGTACTTTCAATAAAATTGGGTAACTTGGTAAGATTCAAATTTACAAGACTTGCTAATGATACTGTCCAATGGATATCTTCCTTAAAACGAACAAATTTCATATAAGTAACTACATCAGTATTATTGAAAACATATTCTTCTAAACTGCTAGAAGGTTCTTTGAAAGGGAATATCATTTTATAAGTCGATATATCTGCTGCTTCTGAAGCTTGAGGGGTCATTATTAGTTCCTCAGGTGATGGAAATGTAATTATGATTGTAGGAGCTGGTGTTGCTCTAGAAGGGGGTGCAGGAGTGTTTGTAGGAGTAGCAGTAGGTACAGAGCCGCTGCTACAAGCTGCTACTACAGCTAGTAAGCCTGTAGCAAATCCCATTTTAACAGGAGTTGGAACATGAGAAAAAATATTACTAGCAATATGACGAGCATAATCTAAAAAACCGTGACTGTTATTTACAGAATAATCATCAACTATAGGAATACCCTCAACAATATTTTCTAAAGCCTCAATTTCACTAGTATTGTTGGGATTGTTCAACAATGGATTTAGCTCTTTGCTGTGTCTATCATACCAAGGTTTAGCCCAAGGTGTATTGTGTTTTATTATAACCACCAACTAAACTGCAGAAAATGAGAGGTATTTAAACCTTTCTAACATATATTTACAATAAAGTGGTAAAACAACCCTATTGTTTTGCCCCATTTAAAGAAAAAAGAATTAATACCTATAGTTATCCGGCTTATACGGCCCTTTTAGGGGGATATCTATATATTCTGCTTGTTCTTTGCTAAGATTTGTCAGGCTGATGCCTAATTTCTCTAAATGCAGTCTTGCAACTTCTTCATCCAATATTTTAGGCAAAACATAGACTCCGATATTATATTTATTCTTCCAAAGCTCCATTTGCGCCAAAACCTGATTAGTAAATGAATTGCTCATGACAAAAGAAGGGTGTCCGGTGGCGCAGCCCAAGTTAACCAAACGACCTTCTGCAAGCAGGAATATTTCGTGGCCATCAGGGAAAACATATTTATCAACTTGAGGCTTTATGTTAATTTTTTTAACATCAGAAGCTTCATCAAGTTCTGCTACTTGGATTTCGTTATCAAAATGGCCAATATTGCAGATAATTGCCTGGTCTTTCATACCTTTCATATGTTCATATCTGATAATATCTTTATTTCCGGTTGCAGTAATGTAAATATTCGCTTCATCTAATGTTTCTTCAATGGTCTTGACTTCAAAACCCTCCATAGCCGCCTGTAGCGCGCAGATAGGGTCTATTTCAGTTATTATTACCCTAGCGCCAAAACCTTTCATGGATTGCGCGCAGCCCTTACCAACATCACCATAACCGCACACAACAACAGTTTTTCCAGCTATCATTACATCTGTTGCACGTTTTATTCCATCCGCTAGACTTTCCCTAACCCCATAAAGATTGTCGAATTTTGATTTTGTCACAGAGTCATTTACATTGATTGCAGGGAACAGTAATTTCTTATCTTTCATCATCTGATACAGCCTATGAACTCCAGTAGTTGTTTCTTCAGAAACTCCTTTGATTTCTTTTACCATATTGTTCCATTGATTTTTGTCTTCTAAATAACATTCCTTAAGGCATGCCATCATTTCCCTAAAATCATCCCCTTCGTCTCCATAGTTTCTGTCTAGAATAGAGGGATCTTTTTCTACTTCCACGCCTTTGTGAATCATCAAAGTAGCATCTCCTCCATCATCAACTATCAGCTGAGGACCTTTACCTGCACTAAAGTCCAATGCTTTTTTAGCGTAGTTCCAGTAATCCTTTAAGGATTCTCCTTTCCACGCAAATACAGGGATTCCTGCTTTGGCAATTGCCGCGGCAGCATGATCCTGAGTAGAGAAAATATTGCATGAAGCCCATCGTACGTTAGCTCCCAGTGAGGTCAAAGTTTCTATCAAAACAGCGGTTTGCACGGTCATGTGCAAACTTCCGGTTATCCTGACATCTTTAAGCGGTTTTTTCTTTCCATATTTTTCCCTTACCGCCATTAGTCCGGGCATCTCCTTTTCAGCTATCTCTATCTCTTTTCTTCCGAAATCTGCCAGTTTTATATCCTTGACTTCATAATTTTCTGTTTTGTCCATTTTAATCACTAATATGGTGTATTTATTGGATATTTATATACTTTTTTGTTAAAATAGTGGAAAATTTCTACTAATTTATCATTTTTATGCATAATAATAGTAATATTTATATATTATATGGATAATTTCTTAAAATCGGATGCTTAATGGAACTTGACAATAAAGACAATAAGATTATTGGAATACTAAAAGAAGATTCGAGAGAACCCCTCAAGATAATAGCGAAAAAAACTGGTATAAGGCCAAGCACCGTTCATCAAAGGATTCAAAAACTGATAAAATGTAGGGTAATTGAGAAATTCACTATAAAACTTAATAATAAGGCCATTGGCGAGAACTTCATTGCATTCTTATTGATTAAAGGGACAACATCAGATTATATCAACAATAAATTCCTAAATACAAAAAACGTCAAAGAGGTTTTTGGAGTTACAGGGGAATATGATGTTATGGTTAAGTTAAAATTCAAGGATGTTGAAGAATTTAATGATTTTATTATAAGTTTCAGGAAAGAGATGAAAGGTGTGGGAGCAACTTTGACAATGGTTGTAACTGCAAATATAAAAGAGGAATTCTGATTTAAAACTTCCCCATATCCCTAAATTCTTTATACCTTCCTTCTATGTCTTTGCTATTGATATTGCGCAGTCTTTCTATAGAAAAATCTTCCGCATTAAAGGATGCCAATACGCTGCCATATACGACTGCTTTTCTTAAATTTGTCTCGCTTAAATCTTTAGTCTTGGATAAGTAGCCTATTAAGGCACCGCCAAAGCTATCTCCACAACCTGTCGGATCTTTTATGTTTTCTAAAGGGTATCCCGGAGCATTAAAGTATTTGCTGCCCGTAAATAATAATGCGCCATGCTCACCTTTTTTTATAATGACGGCGCGGGTGTGCAGCTTTAATGCCGCATTCGCCGCTTTCACCAGGTTCGGTGTATCAAATAACTGCCTAGCTTCACTATCATTAAGAACGAGTATGTCTGCTTTGCCTATTGTTTTAAGCAGCTGTTCGCGCTTATGCTCAATCCAGAAATTCATTGTGTCCATAACAACCAGCTCCGGCTTTTTTATGGAATTTAATACTTCTAGTTGCAGTTCTGGGTCTATGTTTGCAAGAAAAACGTATTTTGCGCCCTTATAATCATCCGGAACCTGTACATTATATGACTCCAAGGCATTTAGCTCTGTTTTAATGGTTTTCGCTTCATTCATGTCAAATTCATAAAATCCTTTCCACCTGAATGTTTTATTGCCGGTTACTATGCCAGAAGTATTTATGCCCCTTTGATTAAGGAATTCTATATGCTTCTTAGGAAAATCTTTTCCAATAATTGACAAAATGCCCGGATTTGAGAAAAAAGAAGCAGCTATAGAAGCGTAACTGGCAGATCCTCCAAGTACATCATCAACTTTTCCAAAAGGTGTTTCCAATGAGTCTAAAGCGACTGTACCTATGATTATAGGGTCTATCATAATGGACAATGAAAATAAGGGTATGTTTAAAAATTTTTATAATTTTAGTATGACTAAACAAAAGATTTAATAATATATATAGAACTAATTATGTAAAAAGAGGTTAGTAATGGCAAATACGAATTTCAGAAGTTTCATATTTGGGGTTTTTCTTCTTGCTGCCATTATTTTGGCAGGAACTTATGCTTTTAGTGTAATAGAGGGCGTGGATTTATTTAATTCATTATATCATGTTGTTTTAATAGTAACGACTGTGGGTACACAATTTGAGGTTGCAACTTTTTACGGTAAAATATTGGTCATGGTATTATTGGCTTTTGGGATCGGCCTTGTGCTTTATATTGCTATATTCCTAGGCGGCGTCATTATAGAAGGCCAAACTAGATTATTATTAGGAGGAATAAAAGGAGGCTTGGTTAGAATGAGAAAGGAAAGAAATCATACTATTGTATGCGGTTATGGAAAATTGGGAAAATATGTTTGTAACACATTAAAAGAAAAAAAGCAGAAATATTTAATTATTGAAAAAAATGTAGATAAGTGCACCGGACTTATATCTAGTGGGGAAAACGTGCTGCAGGGTGATGCCTTGGATCCGGAAGTGCTCAAAAAAGCAGGTATTAAGAAAGCAAAAGGCCTGATTGCTACGTTAGGGGAAGATGCTGATAATATGTACCTTATTATGACTGCTTCTGACCTTAATCCTGAACTTTATTTAGCGGCAAAAGCTGAGGACGAGCATGCTGTTGACAGGCTGCATAAAGTAGGCGCTAAAATAGTTGTTCTGCCGCAAGTTGTCGGAGGAAAACAGCTTGCAGATGCATTTTTGGATATAGAAAAAACAGAGGAGTTGGAAACTGTTAGTAAAGAGAAATAAACATTTATATATGACTAGCTTTTTTCTTAAAATATGGATTATAAAGCAGTTAATAGTTTCATAAAAAGAAATTTTAAGCATTTTAATTCAGCTGTGATTGTGGATGCTTCTAAAGCATATGTTAATTTTCTTGATTCTGGCGGTAAGATGTTTATGGTTCTGGCTGGAGCCATGTCGACTGCAGAACTTGGGATAAGTTTAGCGGAGATGATCAGGCAAGGAAAGGTTCATGCAATATGCTGCACTGGAGCAAATTTAGAAGAGGATTTATTCAATCTTGTAGCAAATAAACATTACAAGCGCATTCCAAACTATCGTGAGTTAAGACCGGAAGATGAAAAGAAATTGTTTGATGAGCATATGAACAGAGTTACAGATACGTGCATACCTGAAGAAGAAGCCATGCGCAGGATAGAGAAACAAATTTTCAAGCTTTGGAAGAAAGCTGATGAAAATAATGAAAGATATTTCCCGTATGAGTACATGTATCAGATCATTAAAAGTGGTTCATTAAAAGAATTTTATCAGATAGACACTAAAGATTCCTGGCTGGTAGCTGCTTGTGAAAAAAACTTGCCTATCTGGACTCCAGGATGGGAAGATTCTACATTAGGAAATATTTTTGTGGCTTTAACAAAAGAAGGTGGAAGGAATTATTATGGAGAACAGATTAAGAATATACAAACGGTCAAATCCGGATTAGAGCAGATGTCCTTTTTGATTGATTGGTATAAAGAAAATTCCAAAGATTCTTCAATAGGATTTTTTCAGATTGGCGGGGGCATTGCAGGAGATTTTCCGATTTGTGTTGTTCCACTTATTCAACAGGATCTTAATGAGGAATGCAGATTGTGGGGATACTTCTGCCAGATAAGTGACAGCACGACTTCTTATGGCAGCTACAGCGGCGCTGTACCGAATGAGAAGATTACTTGGGGCAAGTTAGCTGTGGATACTCCTAAGTTTGTCATAGAATCCGATGCTACTATCGTCGCTCCGCTGATATTTGCCTATATTCTTGGTGAACAATGAAAATCCCAAATTTTATAAGAAATTGTTGAGATTTTCAAGGTTTCAAACAAGTTTGAAACAAATAAAACGCCGACGCCCGGACTTTCACCAACCTTTCCGATAAGAAAGCCTGATTTTGGTCAAGCTTTTGCGGTGACCCGCGACGAGCGAAGCGAGTTCGCTCGCAATTCACGGAAAAGATTGTTTTGAACCGGGATACCCTTGCGGGAATCAGCTGTCTTTCAATGTAATTAGCTCAAGGCTGACGCAATGCCAGGTTATGCGACGTCGGCAGTTGTTGTAGAATTATAGAAGTTTGTATTTTATTTAAAGTTAACTGATATGAGTAGTATTTATTTTTTCCTGAAAATCTTTCCAAAGAATCCTTTAGTCTGTTTTTCATTTTCTGGGGGGATTCCAATACCTCTTATTTGTTTTTCCAGCTCCCTATATTCTATATCTTCACTTAGACCGTAATCAGTTTTCGTGCTTTTATTATCTTTTTTCCTGAAAATACCGGATAAAGATTCTTTTATCATCTGCATTTTTTCTCCACGGATATTGCTTCTCAATTCATTTCCAGTGGCATTTTTTACTTTCTCCGGTTTCTTGGACTTTTTTCTTTTAAATATAACCAGAATAATCAAAATAAAAATTGAGGCTGCTATGTAAGCGATTATTGTAAATGCTTTGATTGGAGATTCTTTCTCATCTTCCAATGTTGTTACAAGTATCTCTTCCTCACTAGTTTCTCTTTTCTCTGATTCATCAACTATTTCTCTGGTTTCTTCTGTTCCTAACAGGACTTCCTCAGATTCCTCTTGCTTCTCTTCTTCAATTTCCTGCTCTTCCCCTATCAGGGTTTCTTCATCAATAACTTCTTCAACCTTTGTTTCTTCTACTTTAGGAATTTCTATTATTATGTTGTCCCTTGCAATAAAGATCTGATTGCTTGCTGATTCATAAGTTGCAGTTATATTAAAATAATAAATTTCGTCCAATGGTGGCGTGATAATTGAAGAATCAAAAATCGTAATGGTTTCAAGCGATCTTATCTGCCCGTATGCTTTTGAATAGTCCTGGACACCGGGAATATTTGTATGATAATCTATTTTAACATTCAAAAAATCATTATCAGAACTCGGGTTCTTCATATATGCATTAAGCCTTACCCTCTGGTCTGGCACTGTAATTTGCTGTAAAAAAACATGCTGGATAGAAGGGCAATCGCAATAGATTTCTATATCGGATTCTTTTTTTGCAGATCTTGAGAATGTGGTTATTTTATAGCTTGCTTCTGTCACTACAGTATAGCTTGCAGCCCTATTTCCCTGAAGTTCCAATAAAAATTCTTTATTTGCATTCGGTGCCAGGGTGCCACCCCAGCTAATCATTTGATTATTTTGAGTTACTTCTTTAGGTTTTTTAATAATCAAAAGTTTTTCAGGTATTTTTATTTTAAAATTTGTTATTCTTAAATCATATTGGTCATTTATATTCTCAATATCAATTATAAGGTCAAATTTTTCATAAATATCTAATTTGCTCTTATTCAGCTTATAGCTTATTTCCAATGAATAATTGTATACTTTGCCACTGATTATATTTGAAGTTGCATTTATCTTCTCTATCCCATCAAAATAGGAAACATCTGCAGTTAGGTCAAAATCGTTTCCAGCCAATCCCCTTATTTTGTAAGTGCATTTCCTAATTTGAGCTGAATGCACATCACCCCGGAATATAATGCTACCAGAGGTTTTTTTACATCCTTCTGTATCTGTAACTAAAACAGAAGATGGAATTTTAATTGATGCCACAACATCCTCCGCAGTAATACCTGCAGTATTTTCAATGATCAGTTCTGCAGTTGTCTCCTCATCTATCAGAATATTATTTTTTCCAATTGTGTTGGTTATATCTAATTTCGCTTTAATCTGGTATATATTTACAAACGTCTTATACACATCTGTATAGTCCTCAAGATTCCTATAAGAAAATGAAATATTAGATATGCATATATTAAAATTTCCTGCTATCTTACATTCTCCTCCGGATATTATTACAGCGACATCATCAATAATGTCTGCAATAACTTTGTTGCTTACAGAATCTATTCTGAATTTGAAGGCTTTTCCGGATACCTCTATAAGATCTTTATCCTCGACGGTTCCCGAATAAACATTCTCCCCATAGATTGAGTAAACGCCAGGCATTAAGATAAGTAAAAGGATTATAGAAAATGCAGAAAAGATACCTCTTTTTTTCATCTTAACTTTTTTCTTCTTCATATATCCCGATGAAAGTCACAAGCATCGCAAGCACTATTGGGCCTATTATTACCCCTATAAAGCCAAGAAGGTTTAGTCCGCCTACAACCCCAAGTAAGACAAGAACAGGATGTAATCCACCTTTATCTCCTATTATTTTTGGTTTCAATATGTTATCTATTGTTCCTATAATAAATACCCCATAAAGTATAAACAGTATCCCTTTTACCATCAGGGTAGAGTCTGAATTAACATAGCCGCTAAATATCAGAATTAAAGAGGCCGGAAGCCAGATAAGAGAAGAGCCTACGTATGGAATCAAAGATGCAAACATCATGACTATGCCCCATAATATAGGAGAAGGCAGCCCAAACATAAGAAATCCGATACCTCCTAAAGCTCCCTGGATTATTGCAATTATTATGCTTCCATAAATCACTGCATAAGCCATATCATTTAATTTTTTGAAAACATGTTTCCTGTATTTGCTTTTTAATGGCATAATGCGCTCAATCTTGTCGATAAAAATTTTTCCATCCCTGAAAAGGAAAAACATGACAAACAAAACAATAAACATGTCGAGCATAAATAGTGGAACTGAAAACAGCAAATTTGAAATGCTGCCGGTTATTTTTGTGGTAATGCTTTTAATGGTCGTGTCAAAATAATATTTTGTCTGAGGATCATTTATTCTATCAGAAAAAAAATTTGATATCTTACATACAGTTTTATCTGCCGGTGTGCATTCTTCCAGGAATTGCCCACTAGCAAGTTTCTGCCTTGATAGTAAATAAGTCGTATAAGCCTCCTTGGATATGGTATTAAGTACGAAAAATAAAGGCATGGTTATTATTAAAATAACTAAGATGGAAGTAATTAAGGAGGAAATGTTCTTATTCCTGATTTTTTTATAGATTCTTGAGTATATAGGGTAGAATATATAAGAAAAAATTATCCCGGTAAGCACAGCAGTAAGAAACGGTTTTATAATCAGGAAGGATATGAAGATTAAAACTAAAAAAATTAATGTAAAAACAATTTTCTGGTATAATTCTGATTTCATTTTAACTAATATATTTAATGGGCCCGAAGGGACTCCCAAATCATGAGCCTTGCAAGGCTCCTAGATATTCGAACCCTTGATCTCCGCCATTTCAATATTTAATAATAAATATTATTTATTTAATGTCGAGGCGACGTCATAGCCACTAGACCACGGGCCCATAAATACTGATAAGAATATTGGATATAAAAACATTGCTATTACCCCACAAATACAGACTGGCCCAGGGGGCTGAAGAAGAATAAAAAGAAAGCTGTTACCAGGCCAAAAACAACCAATATTATTTCCTGCATTATTTGATGGAACCTTGTAAAGTCCCTCGTTGCATCCACAATATCTGTTTCGGTTATAATGCCGATTAACTTATCATTCTCAACAACAGGAAATCTTTTTATTTTTTCTTCCCTTAATTTTTTAATTATATAAGAATAGCTTGTATTTGTATTTACTATTAAAAATTCTTTGCTCATAACATCTTTTATCTTGACCTTGTTTGGACTTTTGTTCAATGCCCCTTTAATTAAGCTGTTTTCTGTAACAATTGCTATCGGCTTATTATTTTTTGTGACTAATAAGCTTTTAACATGCTTATTCACCATTAATTTTGCTGCTTCGGTTATAGTAGCACTTTCATTTATTGTTATTACATTTTCCGTCATTATTGTTTTTGCCTTTATCATCGTTATAAAAGATTAAGGAAGTTAAATACATGCTCATTAAAAACAAAAATTAAAAATTCGAATATTACAAAAAGGATGAGTACGGCATTTTGGATATTTCTATGAAATCTTATATTATCATTTAATGCCTGTACTACGGCATTCTCCGTCACCAAACCGACAATATTACCATTCTCAATAACAGGATACCTTTTAAAATGTTTTGTATCGATTATTTTATTGGCTTTTTCTAATGTGGTGTTAGGATCCATACTAGTAATTGGAGAGCTCATTATTTTGCTTACTTTCTCTTTTGAACTTATTTGTTTAGAAATTAAACTTTTTACAATATCCGATTCTGTAATTATTCCTAATGACTTTTTATCTTCAACTATTACCACACAACCGTGAGGCTTATTGGCCATAAGTCTAGCTGCATCAGAAATACTTGCCTCTTTTTTTAATGTTAGAACGCTGCTGTCCATTATTTTACTAATTCTTGCCATCAATAGAATTATGGTGATTATTGTTTAAAAAGTTTTCTATAAGGATATTAAAAGCCTCTGACGGAAGTTGCATCCGCGACCTCCACCTTTTTGCTAGCTACCAAGGTGGCGCAATAGCTACTATGCTACAGAGGCACTTGCATTTCAATGAATTAAACCCAATATTTAAAAATTGCTAATATTTACAAAAATAAGAATAGAATGGCAAAGAAAAAGATATACAAACCTAAGAATGATGATGAATTTCTTGGACAGGTAGCAAAGATTATCTTTGTTGCTGGATTCAGATATTCAATTGTGGAAGAAAGGTGGCCATCGATAAAGAAAGCATTCTATAAATTCGATATAAACAAATTGTCAAAATTAAATGAAAAACAAATTAATAATATATTGAAAGCTAAAGGGATGATAAAGAATGTTGGTAAAATTGAAGCGATTATCGAGAATGCCAAGAAATGTAAAAAATTGGAAGAGGAACATGGTTCTGTTCTGAAATGGATTGAAAAGCTAAAAAAGGATTATAAGAAAAATCCGCTGTTTAACCCTTCTTTAGAGGATAGTTTTCTAAGATTTGATAGAATTGGTAAAATGACTTCTGGATGGCTTGCTAGTCTGCATAATGCTAAAGGCAAGTGCTTAATTTATGAAATGTAAAAAATGCGAGGGAAGGGACTTTCGTTACCTTTTCCGCAGAAAAGCCCGATTTTGGTCGAGCGCTTTTGCGCATAAGCGGAAAAGATCGTTTCGAACCCTCGGACGGACTAACCGACAGGATATCTTACTTACACATAAGTGTCGGACTTATCTTAAGTCCTGCGCGTTTGACCAGACTTCGCTCTGAGGTTCATTAAGAATCAACTTAGATGATTACCCTCGCAATTGCCTGGTGTTAAGAAAGAAAGGAAATTTGTTTTTAAACATTACTAATTTATCTGACTTTCATCTTGTATAATTCAAGAAAAGCCTTAAGGCGTTTGTGCAGATCATAGCAGTCTGCATTAACAAGGCCTTCGTGCCTTTCTGTTAGTGTCATCCCTATATTCCAGATATACTTGTCATACATGGTCCTGAAAAATTGATAGAATGGGGCTTGCGTCCATCTGCTCGTAAGACTTGTCTCGACAAACCCGTCAATAGTTATCAAAACATCTGCTTGGTTTATCTTAATATTATGGCCTTTTCTCTTGATTCTGATTTCTTTGAGATTATTAAACAATGCCTGCAGCCTAACCACTTGTTTTACGGCCCTCACAGGATTTCTCCAGGCCTCTATTATCCATTCTATTTTCTTTCCTTTCGAGGTTACATTCTCTGATTTTCTTTTTAATTCTTTTTGGAGGCCTTTTTCTTCCATCCATTTTTCTACTTCGGCATAAAATCCTTCTATTGACAATGGACCGTTGTAAGCCACTCTTAAATCAAATACTACATGTTTTTTTTCAACCATTTTAACCTGCTGCAACGAAAGGCGGCACTTTTGATACAACCTTATAATGCCTGTATATATTGAAGAACTGCTCTACTGTCTGGTACAAATGATGCACATCATGACTTAGTCTTTGCTCGAATCTCTCCGTATAAATCTTAAAAAAAAAGATGTTGTAAAGTGACCTTATAAACTGGAATAAGGGTCTAGATTCCCATCTTTCCTCTTGGTCATACTCTATATAACCATCGAGGTACATCACAACGCGACCGTTTCCAACCTTAACTTTTTTTTTGCCCACTACTGCATCCACTTTATTGTAATCGTGAACTAAGATTCTTACCTTAATATGGTGTCTGGTGTAATCGCTTATTCTTTTCCAGGGTATTATCTGCCATTCTATCTGCTTTCCGGTTTTTGTATTATTCTCAAATTCTTTATCAACTTTTAAATCAAAACCTCTTTCAAAGAGAAAGGCGTTTATATGCTTAAACAAATCATGGGCATCAAAAGGTCCACTATAATTCAATCTTAAATGATCAACAATTATTTTTAGCTCTGACATTATCTTACTCCGGCAAAGTCCCTATGTTCGAAACCTTCTGATTCCATCTTCAATCTTTCTTTGACTAATGATTGCAGCCTTAAAAAAACTTTGTAATACAGATGATCCCACCAGATACCTTCTATTTTTTTCTTTATAACAAAGCTGTGGTAATAGTTTCTCAAATTAGCATAGAAAGCCGTTTCCTCCCACCTTTTGTCATAATCCATTTCTATGTTTCCCCTGAACTGTATCCATAACCTCCCTTTTGTAAATGTTTTTTTGCTCCCATCTTTCATAACAACTTCTACATCCTGGGTATCAAAAGTATGCAAAAAAAGTTTAATTATAAATTTATAATATTCCTCTACGTTCCTATGGGCTTCCCATACATAATAGGTTTCAGGGCCAAAAGGTCCGGGACGTTTTTGTATATACTTGGATTCATAGAACTTAAACTTGTCTTTGTGAAAGAATGAAGCCACAAATTCATACAAATCCTGCATATCCCAAACTCCCTTATACTGGAAATAGGAAGTATTCATAGCTAGTTCTTTATGCTTAAACGGTAAAGGATCTGCCATAAGAAAAATCTTGGTTGCAATGTATTTAAATTTTGTGGAAAAACGGAGGTTGGTACGAAACTCTGTGAATTGTGAGCGACTCACAGTCGCTCGCCGCGTTCACGGCTTGTGCGGAGCCTTATCATACCTCTCAACTTCGCTTCGCTCAGGTCGGGGTGCACAATCCTGCGGAACTATCTGCATTGGCAAATTACGCACAAGCACCGACTTTCGCACTAACCTAGGAAAAATTACATTTTTAAGAATTATTATGCGCTTTTAAATTGTGGTAATTTCCTGTTTAGAGCAGTTTTCACAAAGAACAGTTTGATTTATTTCTTTTACGGTTTCAGAATATTCCCCGCATTCCTGGCATATTCCTTCTGTAGGTATTATACGGTTTATCGGTTTTCTGCTTTCTTCCCTTAGCTCGAATTTTTCGACTATCAGGTCAAAAAGCTGCGGCTGAATCTTAAGAATGTCTTTTATTGTTAATAGTCCAATCATTTCATTGCCCTCTACAACTGGCAAATGCCTTATATTATTATCCCTCATCTTTATGAGCGCGTCATAGATATCTGCATGAGGAGAAATAGTAATCAAATCTTTTTCTGTAAAATTCTTAACCTTTTCATTAACATCTATGCCATTTGCTACTGCTTTCCTTACAATATCCTGCTCTGTTAAGATTCCCAAGGAATTCCAGTCTTTAACGACAACGGCGCCTACGTGCTTTTCTGACATCAATTTGGCACATTCTAACAAAGTTGTATCTGGATCTATAGAAACAGGATTTACTGTCATTGCATCTGCAACTTTGTAGCCTGATTTCATTCTGAAATTAGACTAATTTTTAGGATTTATAAAGTTATTGATTTGATTATTACCGGAAAATATACAATGCAAAGTAGATAAAATATTTTATTAATAAAAAGAGGGCGACTGGCGAGACTCCCGAATCCTGAGGGATTCGTAGTCTCCCTCAGGGATAATCGAACTCGCGCAACAAGATCCACAGTCTTGTATTCTACCACTAAATTACAGCCGCCATAATCCTTAGAACAAACTTTCACCTTATAAATCTTTTGTGATTAGGTTTTTATTTATTCTTAAGAAAAACCTGGTAAGAGATATAAGGCAGTATAAAAGAGATGGCATAGATGGATCCAACAATTATCGGGTCTTGCGGACTTTCCAGCCCTACTAATCTCCCCATATTATTTGAGACAATAATAAAATTTATTACAGCTATTATTGGGATCATTATGCCTAAGAATAAATGGTGGCTGGTTTCTAAATTATCTATACTTCTTATTAGTAATTCAAACAGCAAACCAAAAGCAAAGCCGAGAGTGATTATTACAAGATAAAGCTGCGGGCCTTTTAATGCAATAAGTACCGGGATCAATGAGATTGTAATGAAGAGATTTCCTATTATTGCTATCAACAAAGAAAACCAGTAAACAAACCTGTCCAGGATTTTTATTTGCGGATGTTTGTTCTTTTTTGCCCTTTCTATTATTTTTACTGCTTTATTTATATCTCCTTTGCCCCATCCTTTTTCAATAAGGTATTTTTTTATATCCTTCATTCATCCTCTTTTTTTTCTTCAATAATCCTTTCCACATAATTAACAAAATTTTTTGCGGTTTCATAGTACTCCTTTAAAATATCTATATTGACCTCTATTACTTCCCCCTTATTAATTGTACAAGTCATTGTAACGTGCCTTCTGAACTCCTCTCTTTTGCTGAAATCTGCCCTGATTATTTTCCTCAATTTCAAATAAAGGTTTGTATATCCTATAAGCTCTTCATCTGCAAATGTCTCTATCAATAATTTGGAGTTCATTGTAGGATTATTAGGCATCTCATCAATCTTTTTTTTCTCTTTTGCATACTTAAGCAAGGATTCTATTCCAAAAGAAAAGGCATTTATCAATCTATCAACCATATGCCTCATCATATCCGCAGTACGTGTGTACTTCAGGCTTACATAGAACAAGTGGTCAACTCTCTTTAGTTCCTCTTTTGCATTATCCAGAGCTTCTTTCATTTTTGTGCGTACCCTCACACCAGTGTATAGGGGCATCTTCGATGCCCCGAGACTGCTTTTATTGTATTAAATTTCATTATATGTATCTCAACTAAATATAGCCTCATCTTTGCTCACTATGGCAGAAATATTTTTTATAAATAATTTTGCCTTTTCTACATAAACTTTGATCATACCCGCAGATATTGTACGAGTCCTGTAATCTCCATCACATATAATGAGAGATTCTTTTCTTTGGAATTCAATAGGGCTTTTCTTATGGGCAACTATTATTTCCCTTATATCCTGCATCGTTTTTATCATTTCATCATCTATATTGTATTTCTTTGAGCATTTATCCTTGAACAACTCAAACTTATTTTTGAAATTATCTGAAAATGGGGGAACACGCTTAAAAAGCCTTTCATAATAGAGCAGAGAACTCATTGCATAAGTAAATGCAAGAAATAAATTTTCTATGGCAGAAAGAAGCAATCTTGGGTCATTAACCATCGGGTATGTCATTGTTAATATATGATCTGCAAGCTTTAGTTTTTTGTTTGCTATATCTCTTAACTCCTGGAATTTTTCCATAATAGATAATGGTGTATGGAAGTTTAAATATTTTTTTGAAATTATCGAACAATTATTATTCTTTTAGAGATAGGATAGTCTTTGCTAAATCACCCTCATTTTCCTTAATAGATTCTCTTACTTTTTCTTCTGTCGCGCCTGTTTGCTGCATAACTGTTTTGATGTCATCTTCATTTATTTCCGGTTCGGAAGAGATTGGATGCTCTTCAGGTTGACCTATAATTTGGAAAGTCTCCTGACCCATCATATTAACCTTGCTTACCTTAGGATTTTTAATTATAATCTCTTTATCGCTTGTTCTTATGATTACTTCCTGGGCATCAATCTCTTCTTGCTTAATCCCGAGCCGTTTCATCGCTCTTTGCATATCTCTTGGGTTCATTCCGGGTATCATTTTATATCCCTAGAAGGGCATTTCCATAACTGTAAAGAAATATCATTATTACCATGACAACCCCGACCATGATTATTATATGCCCTGGTTTTATTCTTATCTTGCTCTTGTACTCGTCAAAGTACCTCATTAAGCCGCCCATACCTGAGGGCATTGTAATTTTGTTGTCTTGTGGCATTTTAATTCTTTAATTTAGTAAAATTGCAGGGCCAGAATAAGCCACCTTCTGTCAGATTTTTTTATCAGCGTTTGCTGACATCATCTGTCTTAGCATTTAACTAAGCGTCTATTAAGCCATAAGCTTATTTGACTTGCACCAGATAGGACTCACCGTTTCATCCTTTCCTGCAAAAACATCAAAGGGTTAGCTCATCCCTGTCACCAGGAATTTCACCATCATCATCTTAAATGCAGGTGGTCTCGTTTCTGAGTGGTTGCCATCCATTACTGGATCTTGCTTTAGCAAGTGTCTATTAGGCAAAAACCTAGGTGGGTGGACTTTCCTCAATTCGACAAATTTAACTGCCAAACCGTAAGCTAAGTACTGACCCTACATCCTAAAGTAAGAAGTTTTCGTTTATAAACTTAACCCTTTTAGCCTGTACCAGAGCGGACTGAAGGTAAAATGGACATTTTAATTGTAGATTTATCGTTATTCTGCCTGCCCCCCTAAATTAGGCACAGACTACTTTTTCTTTCCTTTCAGTACAGCTTCCTTAAGGCCCCTTATCTCATCGAGTTGCTGGAGAAGAATCCCTTCTTTTATGTCTTCACCTATTGCAAGAAGTATGATAAAAATGACCATTAGTAACCAAAGGAAGATTGTCTGCAGAAAACCCCAACTCAATTGAGCCCCTTCCACTAGATAGGTCTTGCTTATGAGCATATAACCTATTAAGAGTATAAGAAGCCCGACTATAAGGAGCATCTTCTCAAATGAGCTTGTTTTTCTTACTACTACCATTCTTACATTAACTTACGCATTCATTCATTTATATATTTTTCTTTAATTTTGTTCTTATGCGGGGTAACGGTGCTATATGTAAATTGTATAATATGGGCACAATTACCTGTATCCTGAAAATCCGTGAATTATGAGTAAGTTCGCAACTCCCTGCTTGCGACTTGCTGACGAGCTCACAAGCAATTCACCTGCACCCCATAGATTTTCATGATTTGGTCAATACAAAGACTTCATATTTCATTTTTCCGCTGAAAACATTTCTTTTCTCAGCTATTTTAAATTTATATTTATGGGAATATTTTCTTATCAGCTCTCTATCTCCAATCAATGCCATTTTACCTTTTTTGCTTAATATAAATTCTGCCTGGTAAAAAAATTCATTATACACATTATTACCCTGCTTTTCCTGTAAATTGGGCATTTTCGCGACTATTTTATCTATACTTTGTTTATCAAACTTGGTATCCAGCCACTCCATATCCATCCTGCTGAAATTGATTTTTTTATCTATGCCGGCTATTTTGCTGTTTTTCTTTGCATAATTAAGATATTTCATAGAGGAATCGATATTATAAATTTTAAATTCGCGAGAAAATGATACTTCTTTGTCCAACTTTTTGAATAAATCATTAAAATCAAAATCTTTGAATTTGCTGAATTTTAAAAAAATAAATTTTTCTTTGCTGTAATAGTTAATTGGAAAATTTGATGCATATATGGCGGCTTCTATCGGTACGGTTCCAGAGCAGGAGAATATGTCTAATAGTGTTTCATCTTTGCCATAGCCAGATAACCTGACGAGAAAATAACCTATTGTGCCCTTCATATCTGCAGAATGCCGGAATATTTTATAGGATCTTTTGCTTAAATCAAGGCCAGCGAAGTCAATGCCGACATAGCACTTATTTTTTGTCAAATAGACGAAGAGGATAATTTTAGGATTGTCGAGATCAACTTTTTGCTTGTAGTTATGCTTTTTTTGAATAAGGCCAATAATTATTTCTCCGAATTTCTTTTCTATTTCTGGTGTCGATACATCATTGCCGTAGTTTTTCATGCATTTTACCCTAAATTCGGTATTTTTACTTAACCATTCTTTAAAGTCTATTTTTTTTATATTTTTTTCAAAATCCCTAAAAATATCTTTATGATTAAATTCGCAAAGTAAATAAAAAACTCCAATTGCACTTTGGGACTTATAGCATAATTTAAACAAATCTTCACAGTTTTTTATGTCAAAAACGATGCATGCTTCATTTACTATTGATTTTTCCCCTATGAGTTCCTTTACTTCCTTGGATGCTATTTCTTCCATGCCCTTATGCGTCACTAAAAATCCTTCCATGAGGGTATTTGATTCAGGGGTATTTATAAAAATGTTTATAATTGGGAGCGTAGTACAGTAACGGATAGTTCAATAAAGAAAGTACAATGATGAAATAAACAATAAAAAAGGGTACAATATAATCAATAAATAAAAAATAACGATAAATTAAAACAATGAAGAAGATATTACTGGACACCAATTTCCTTTTGGCTGTTTATCAGTTCAAAGTAGATATATTTACAGAACTTGACAGGATATGTAATTTTAATTATAAACTTTTTATCTTGGATAAAACAATTGAAGAATTAAAACATATTATTGAAAGGCAAAAAGGAAAGCATAAGGATGCTGCAAGGGTTGCTTTACAATTGCTGAAACTCAGGAAGGTTGGCGTAATAAAAACCGGATCCAAAAAACATACAGACGACGTTATTTTAGACTACGCCGAAAAAGACTATTTAGTAGCTACCCAAGACAAAGATTTAAAAAGGAGGCTAATTCACCATAACGTTAAGGTTATTGTGCTGAGGCAGAAAAAGATTCTTGCAATAGTCAATGACCAGGGCTTTGATTAAAGTCCTGCCCGGTGCAAGGGAAAGTAGGATGTTATTTTTTAGCTGTTTGTTTGCACAAAAAAGTTTTATAAAATTATTCATATACTCAGGGGAAAAATGTATTATAAAATAGAGCTTAAAGATCGTGTAAGGGTTCCTCCAAATCTTTTTAATTTGGATGTAAAAGAATCTGTCATAAAGAGCATAAAGAAGAAGTATGATGGATATATTTCCAAGGACCTTGGAATTGTAATAGATATATCCGGAGTCAAGGAAATAGGGGAAGGTGTTATAATACCCGGTGACGGATCTGCCTACTATGAGGCTGTATTCGAGGTCATGAGCTTTAAGCCGGAACTGCAGGAAGTTATTTTAGGAAAGATAAGGGACATAGTTGATTTCGGAGCCTTCATAACTTTAGGGCCTATTGACGGCATGATACATATAAGCCAGACGATGGATGATTTTGTAAGTTTCAGTAAGGAAAAGTCTTTAGCTGGCAAGGAAAGCAAAAAATCCTTAAAAGTCAATGATGTTTGCAGAGCCAGGATTATAGCTGTTTCATTCAAGGATCCTTTGAACCCTAAGCTGGGGTTGACAATGAGGCAGCAAGGACTAGGAAGATTGGATTGGATAGAAGAAGAGGAAGAAGAAAAGAAAGAGGAAAAAAAGGATATAAAAAAGGTAACTAAGAAGGAAACTAAAAAGAAAAAATGAAGCGGAAAGCAACGAAAACCAACAGACCATCTGATTCGGTTTTCTGGGTTTCTTACCAGAAACCAACAGACAATTTTGAATTGCTTTCCTGTCATTTTTTATAAGGTAAAAAATGAAGAAAAAAGTATGCAGAAAATGCAAGCTCTTTGTTGAAGGGAATATGTGCCCCGTATGCAAGGGCAATCAATTTTCATTAAATTGGCAGGGCAGACTGCATGTATTAGATGCAAACAAATCAGAAATTGCGAATAAAATTGAGATTAAAGTAAATGGGGAGTATGCTATAAAAGCAAGGTAATTTTTCTATGGAACTAAAGATCATTAATAAGAACAAGGAGCCTTTGTTGGCAAGGATTAAGGTAGAAGCAGAGGTTATATTTGAGAAAGCTACCCCTTCGAGGGAAGAAATTAAGAATAAATTGGCTACTGATTTGGGTAAAGATAAAAAATTGATCGTAGTTAAAGCAATTTACACAATTCGTGGATTAAAGAAAGCTACAAATTTATCTTATGTTTATGAAAATGAAGAAGCTTTAAAGAGAATTGAGGTAGAAAAAAAGAAGAGTGAGGATAAAAAGGAGGATAAGGAAGAAGTAAAGGCGGAAAAGCCAGAAGCCAAGAAAGAGGAAAAAACAGACGATAAGAAAGAATCTAAGCAGGAACAAAAAGAAGTTAAGAAGGAAGAACAAAAACCAAAAGAACAATTAAAAGAAAAGAAACAATAAATAATAATCTAGAATGGCAAAGAAGAAAAAGAAAGAAAAAAAGGCAATGCAGATAGGTAAACTTTATCAGGTGTCTGGGGATAAAATAGAGAGAAAGAACAAGTTTTGCACTAAATGCGGACCAGGATATTTTTTAGCTAAACATAAAGACAGAGAAACTTGTGGAAAATGCGGATATTCTGAGATTATTTCTAAAAAATAATTGTTTGATTAATAATAGGATATTTTTGATAGGTGTTAGTTCCATCATAATACCTATTTAGTATATTTTATTGCACTAGAAATAGCCCTATATTTTTTTGCCTTTAATGGCTTCCTGGAACATAAGGAAATCTTCAGTGGTTATTTTTTTCCCTGTCTTGATCTTTTCCGATATTTCCTGCTCTTTGCTTTTAATGGCTATGCTTTCCCTCAATCTTCTTTTTTCGTCTTCTTCCAGCTGAAATTTATTGATCTTGCTCTGTATATCATTCACATTGCCAAGCTGTTCCTCTAATTTAGTGTTTATTTCACTGAAATTCTTTTTACAATCTACAAATTTTTTAAATGCCTCTTCTTCCTTAACCCTAAGCCCATCTATCTCTTTGGAGTTTTTTATCAGGCTTTCATGCAGCTTTTGGCTTTCTGCAGCGAGTTTCTGGATTTCGTTGTGTGTGTAATCAGAAATTTTTTTGGCAGAATCTATTTCAGAATTAAATTTTTTAATTCTTCTGAGGTTATTGATCACTATTGAGGCTTCTTCTTGTAATTTTTTAAGTTGCTTAATCTTTTTTGACAGGGATTTTTCTTTTTCAAAGGGCATTGCCTCTGTCTCTAATTTTACCTCTATCCGGTCTATTTCTCCCTTTAATCCCTGAGGATTTTTAATCTTGGACTTCTTTGTCAGATTATTTGTTTCGTTTTTTAATTTTATAAGTTCAAAAATATTTTTTTTAATCTCTTGGTTAAGGCTATTTCTTTTTTCCTTTAATTCTTTTACCTTTTTTGTTAAATCGTCGCGTTTTTGCTTGCTTTCTTTTATAGAAGAAATATTCCTCCTTATGTTCTTTGATATATCCTCTTTCTTCCTAAACCACGACTCTTTTTCATTGTCTTTATTGTTTAAATCCTTATTAATAGAATTAATTTCGTCCCTTAACTTATCGAGATTTGCGAACAATTCTTTTTTAGTTTCCATATTTTTATTTTAATAAGATAAGAAGTATAAAAATATTGTTAAATTAAATGAGTTTCTAAATAGTTAAAATTACAAAAAATAAATTGCTCGGACTACGTCTGGTACCAACTCCGCAGGTATTGTAAAAAATTAATCTAGCCAAAGAGTGATCCTAAACCAGCGGCTGCCTGTTCCTCAGATTTCTTCTCTTCTGCTTCTTTTTTCTTTGGATCTTCTTTCTTTGCTCCTTCTGCTGATGCGTCTTGTGCAGCTGGTGCAGCTGGTGCGGCAGCAACTGGAACTGCAGCTTTTTCTATTGCTTCATCGATGTTTACGCCTTCCAAGGAAGCGACTAAAGCTTTAACTCTAGCTTCATCTGCCTTAACATTGGCAGCTTCTAATACCTTTTTTACATTAGCTTCATCCACTTTTTGTCCTGCCTTGTGGAGCAACATCGCAGTGTATACATATTCCATTTCGTTTACCTCCATAAAGTTTTATTATAATTATTTTCTACCTCTCAATGTACCTTTTTTAATGAGCTCTTTTGTTAATTCCTCAACTTCTTTTTGCTCTTTGTCTTCTGTTTTTTCCTTGACTTCTTTCTGTTCTTTAAGATCGTGAGCACTTGGAACTGCTTTTTCAGGTTTAGGCTCTTCTACTTTTTTTTCTTGTACTTCTTCTTTCTTAACGTCTTCTATAATATCTGCTGCAGTTTCTTCTGTGCCTGTAACGAATTTTTTTGTTTTTTCCACCATCTGCTTAACTTTTTCATCTGTTGTCTCTTTCTTTGTTTCTTGCACTTTTTCTGCTGGAGCTTGAATTTCTGATTTTTCCAAACCATCCTTCGGAAGTGTCTCACTTTCGTTCGAAAGTTTTTTCTCTTCTACTTTTTGAACAGGTGTTTTTTTAACTGGTTTTTCTGTTTTTGACGCTTTCGAATCTTTTTTTATTGGTGAAATAGAAATAAACCATTACCCTTATTTTACATGCTTAAGGCCAGAAGCCAATAAAGTAAAATTTGGCATTGAAGGTTTAGGCAATAGGGCTCTAATTCTTACTGAATTTATTGCTACTGCTACGGTTACAACTCAATATTGGTGGCGCTCTGTAGATGCTCCCACTACAAGTTGGTACACAGATGACTTTTCAATCGTTCAAATCGGAACAGTAGCCGAATACCTACCCAAAAACATCGCTGACGCTACCTGGACCGATAGCAGTGGCAATTCCTTAAACGGAACCGTCAACGGCGCAACCTTCATCTACCCCGACACCTGGGAGCACTTCTACACCGAGTTTACCATTGCCGGTTATCACGCTAAAACCAACACCGTTATTATTCTACGAGACTGCACTGGGAAGCGCACTACAGGGCAGGATTATGGCGATTGTTGGCTGATTGACTTGGACACGGGTTTAATAACTACCGGCCGGAGAGTCTTCACCAAGGGCGTTGCTTATACGAACTTTTCTCAAGATTGGAATGGCGACCTGATTATCGGGCGGCAATCCGGTAGTAATGTAATTATCGAAACCTGGACTGACGAACCTCAGAGTCAGGCGGCGGGGCTGATAGACATTAGAACGGCTGATTTCGATTTCGGTAATCCTGCTTTTG
>JADFJW010000025.1 GCA_022565235.1 Nanobdellota archaeon
TATGTTAAGGGCATGGATTGTGCCATCATTGATGGAGATATTAAGCAACAATAAGCATCATGAATACCCGCAAAAAATATTTACAATCGGAACAATTTTCAAAAAAGACAGTAGCTCAGATACCAATATTGGAGAAGACCAGAGGTTAGCTGTGGCGCTAGCTTCTGAAAACACAGATTATACTGAGGTTAGGCAAATTCTAGATTATTTATTCAGGAGTTTAGGATTAAAATATGAAATCGCAGAAGTAGAGCATAATTCTTTTATTTCTGGCAGAGTAGCAAGAGTCATTGTAAATGGAAGAAAAATAGCTTATATTGGGGAGATTAGCCCACAAGTAATTACAAATTGGGGGCTGGAAGTCCCTGTAACTACATTTGAACTCAATTTAACAGAGTTGTATGATATTCTAAAAAATAAATTTTAATTATTCTTTCTTAACTGTTTTTACCTCTTTCTTGGAATCTTTCTTTTTGTCTTTTTTCGACTCGGTTTTCTTTTTTTCTTCTACCAACCCGGCTTTCTCTTCCAGACTTCCCCCTTCATTCTCTTTAACTTTCTCCTCAACTTTTTCTTCTTTCTTCCTCGTGAACAGGTCTCTTAACTTTTTCTTCTCTTCTTTTCTAGTTCTCAATTGCTCGGAGGTTTTTCTCTTTTTTCTAGGCCTATCAGTTTTCGGCTTCGGCTTTGTTTCCATAACTTTCAAACCAAGGGTTTCAAATTCTTTCTTTATACTTTCATGAGAAGCATTCTTCTTTATTTTTATGGTCTCTTTTAAAGGCTCTAAATGCAATATATTGCATTTTCTTCTTCTTGTCTCTCCATCTATCAAGACAAATTTATCATCTAGAACATCAACAATAACACACTTTAAGCCGGCATCTCTACCGGCAATTTTAATGCATAATCTTCCAACTTCAATCATTTTTCGCTCCAATCTCCAAAACAAAGGTCACGTCGCCATCAACCCAGGAGATTATTTTGTCATTAGTTTTAATTGATTATTATTTTTTATTATGATCTTGCTTTTCCAACAATTAAAGATCTCATACATCTACTGCATAAATTTCCGCCATAAGGCCTTTGTGGTCTTTTCTTCGTCTTTGGCATATTATGCATCTTTAAAGATCGTTCTCTAGGAACACCTTTAAGCACCGCACTGCAATTACTGCACTCCGCTTTTCCAGGTTTTCTATTTCTGTAGTGCAAAGAGATCCTTCCACCTGGAACTTTTACCTGCAATCTCCTCAAACTTCTTGATCTCTTATATGGTTCTGGCATTTTTTGTGGGAAATGAAAAAGGTTTATAAAGCTTATTATTAGAAATCTTTAAATACATTCAATGGCACATTAAATCTATACTATGAGATCAAAATCAAGGAATTTTTTAAATAAAAGAGGTGTAAGTCCCTTAATTGCAACAGTTTTGCTAATTTCTTTTGCAGTAGCTTTAGGTTCTGTAGTGCTAAATTGGGGCAGAAATCTTGACATTTCAAAGCCAGGAGATGTATGCGCAGGGGTAAGCATAAAAATACGAAACATAGGTGGCTCACAAGTATGTTATTTCGCCGCTGGACAGGGGGGTTATATTAATTTTATTATTGATAACGACGGAAATAAAGATATAGATGGGCTGGGGATATGGGTTACTGGAGAAAAAGGCACAAAACTTTTGGATTTTAATGAGTTTTCTATAAAAAAAGGCGAGCTTCTGGATATAAAAGACGACTCTGTAAAATATAATTCTAATATAGATGGAATTATAAAACACATCCAGTTTTTTCCAAAAATAAAAATAGACAATTCTATAGAAATATGCGTAAGAAATTCTGTAAAAGCAGATAATATCGGAGCTTGCTAATACACCTTAATTATTTTTCTTATGAGGATGCTGAAAATTATTGAAAATATGATATAACTTCCTAACCACCCGAGTTTCCATCCAAATAGGTTAAGAAGCTTTTTCTCTTCATGCCCAATCTCTATCGATTTTACGATTTTATCGCCTATTCTCTTTATAGGTTCCCTGTACTTATTTTCTGCAATCAAGACCTCTTTATTGTATTTTTTTCCATCAAAAATATATTCTAGGAGGTACTCCCCATTTTCACCACTCAAAACCCATTTTACTTCACTATTCTTAACTTCTTTTATTTTATTTCCATCAATCACAACGCCTAGCGGCACGCTCAATTCTATTGAACCCTTAACATCATCCTCAAAAGTTACCGTAGTTGTAAAATCTTTTCCTGCCGATATTGGTTCGTAAGCGAAATTTGCACTCATCCAGCTGAAAATTATTATTATGGGGAGTATAGAATACAATGTGCTTTTCATGGATTTCATCATATATTTCATGTTAGTCTGCATAGATTTTTTCTGAACTTGCATAGCCTTTTCAGGCTCCTTTTTTAATTCCTTAATCTCTTTTTGAAATTCTTTCATTTCATCTTTTAACTGTTTCATCAAGTTTTGATCGGTCGTATATTTATAAACCACAGTTATAATTAATGAAATGAAAAAAGAAAGAATAATTACAGCCCAAAGAGTCGGTAAATTAAGTAAAGGGCCAAAAATAGGATCTAAAAAGTTTTCAAATACCATTACCCGCCACCCATAAACTTTCTCATCATAGGATTCATGTCCATCATGTGTTGCTTTGATATTTCCTCATAGAGCTTGTACACAATCATAACTGCTAACAGGATACCTGTACCGCTGCTTAGAGTTCCGGTTATATCTGCAAATCCAGCTAAGAAACCTACAGATAGGCCGCCCATCACTGTTAAAGGCCAGATATATCTATCAAGCAGCCGCTCTAGAACTCGTTCATCCCTTCTAAAGCCGGGAATTTGTAATCCTGAAGACATCATTTGTTTTGCCTGGCTCCTGGCATCCATTCCAGCTGTTTGCACCCAGAACATAGCAAATACCATTGCCCCGATCATCAGGAAGGATATATAAAAAAGTGCCTGTAAATAAGGATCAACCCCAATAAAAATTGTACCTTGTTGGATAATATTCCTTACAAGATTTATTGGTTGCACCCAATAAATAAACCCGCTACTGGGCTGCCCTATACTATTAAATGTCCCTAAAAAAGATATCCCTCTATTATCAAGAAAGCTTCCTAGTAACTGGAAATTTGCAATAAGCGCAGAAACCAAAATTACAGGTATGACGCTGGTATAAAAAAAAGACAGCGGCCAGCGAACACCATGACCTCTTACCATGCCGAATGACAACGGTATCTCAACTTTCATTGCCTGAGCATAGACGACCATTACAAAAACTATAGCTGTAAAAAACAAGGCTGCAAACATAATCCCGGCAGTTATTGGATCGCCTGCCGATAAACTCTGGAACAAGGCAGGAACCGCTCCAGATGAGTATGTTAATCCGGCTATACCGCTGGGGCCGGGAAGCCAGTTAAAGGCCTGCACGAATATACTCTTGCTGACTCCTGCAGCTATGAACAAACCAATACCAGAGCCAAAACCCCACTTACTCACCACTTCATCCATGAATAATATCATGATCCCGCCTAAGAAAAGCTGGAAAATAAGGATTGATTGCATCTGAGAATAAATAGGGGTTCCAAGTAAAGCAGTGTCTGGAGATAAACCACCCATCAAAACAAATATAGCTGACTCAAATACTATGAAAAAAAGAGCAAATAACTTCTGCAATCCCTGGAATCTCTTTTTTCCTTCAGGTTTCGTAAGGTCAAGTTTTAAAATTCCCGACCCATTAAGCAGTTGTAGAACAATAGATGCAGTAACTATCGGCCCGATACCCAAACTAATTAAAGAACCGAATTCCGCCCCTAAAATAACAGAAAAAAATTGAAACCTCTCTAGCTGGTTAACTCCCAATCCAAACAAAGGCATCACACCAAGAATAAAAAAGATAACTAGGACAATTAAGGTCCATTTTAATTTCTCTTTAAATGATAGAAATTTCTGGGATGGCCCCTCAACTTCAGGTAAATTGTTTAAAATTGTATTCCAAATAGACATTTTATAAAAATATCTTAACCAGTTTTATCTAAAATAACTTCTCCGCCATTGTTTTTTATTTTTTCAATAGCTTTCTTAGAAGCATAAGGAACTTTTATTTTATATTTATTTTTCACATTCCCGTTACTTAATAATTTATTGAAACCGAGTTTTTCCAGATCAACGGAAAAAAATTCATTTTCTTTGCTGACTGCGTCCTGAGGCAGCTTATTGATGTTTTCTTCCAAATAATCTATATCTATGGTAGTGATCTTTCTTGCATTTTTACTGACAAAGCCGAATTTCCCAAAGTATTTTTGGTTCCATATAGAAGGCTTTTTGCTGTCTGCCCTCTTGCCGCTGCCGGCCATTCCTCTTCCACCTCTATTGCCTGCACCCCTTCTCTTTTTTTTGGATCCTCCGCCATGGGTCATGCTGCCCCTATACCTAGAAAATTTCTTTCTTTTGTTTATCGTCACTTAAATCATCCTCTCTATTAAATCCTGGATTTTATCTCCCCTATAACCCAAAGCCCCGCCGTTGCTAAACGAAACTTTTACACCCTTTCTTCCATAACCTTTCTTAGGGCTGTTTAACCTAAAAAACTTTTTTATTTTTTTGCCACCCACATCTATAAACTTATTGCTTTTTATTTTTCCTTTCTTGCCAGAAACATCGTCCTTATAATCTCTCCCACGCTTCTCTATAAGGGCGTTGTAAGTCTTTTCATCTATTTCTCCCCATGTGACATAATCCTTGGCTTTTCTGACCATACCTTCATAAGCGGCAGTTTTTGAAACAATAACACAATAATTTTTTTTATATAACCTCAGTTTTATAAGATCCTCGTCAATATCATGCATTACTCCGGTAACCCCCCTAACCCTGACAACGGCAATTTTTTGATTATTTGTTTCTTTATCCATTTTTATTGTGCACCCACAGGACCCTCAATAACACCTAATTTTTCCTGTGTTTCTTTTTGTATTTTCACTTCCATAAGCTTCTTCAGAGCATCAAAACAGGCATAAATCAAATTTATCTTTGTTCTTGTCTGTCCAAATGTTTCTGACCAGATATCTTTTATCCCCGCAATCTTGAGAACTTTGCCGCATTCTTTCTCAATACACAATCCAGTTCCTCTTGGAGCCGGTATAAGTTTTATCTTTACAGAGCCGTATTTTCCTTCAATAGCAAAGGGTATGCTATGAGGCTGCTTGCAGCCGCATTGCCAACTTCCACATCCCCTTAAAATCTTTATGATATCCTGTTTCGCATTTCTAGTAGCTTTTTCTCTTGCAGGTACAGTCTCTTTGCTCTTTCCATACCCTATGCCGACATAACCGTCTTCATTTCCAACTATAGCGAAAGTCCCAAATTTAGGTTTATTGCCTTCCTGTGTTTTCTTTTGAGTCTGCCTAAAAACTCTTCTTTGACCACCGCCAAATTTTCCCTTAGATTGACCTACAAGTAAGAGGTCAGTAATCAGATTAGGCATCAGAATATCTACCAGCTCATACTCCATAATTTTAAGCATATTGTCCAATATATAATCAATAGTATCTATTTCCCCAGTTTTTACTTTCATACCTAATGAGGTCTTTGGTTTCCAGCTTTCCTTATCAAACTCACCTGGCCTTAATACCTTAGCCTTATCAGTTTCCTCTGCTTTTTTCAATAAATTCTCTTTACCCTCAACACTTTCCTTTTCTTCTGCCATTTTGATTAATTGACACTTTTCTTATCAATATTATTTTTTACCTCTTCAAAATTTTTGACGATATTAATATAACTGTCTTTTTTTAGTGAAGCGCCATATTCCATTATATGTTTTCCCGTGATTCTTTCTTTTCCGGGTAAAATTTCCTTTGTGTGTGGAACCTTTAATCCAGCATCCAGAGCACCAGCCAATACAGCATAAATTCTGGATCCCTTCACAGATTTATTTAGCCCAACATCCAAAATAGCATTATCGAACCTTGAACTTGCGCGTTTACCAAGTAAAAATCCGACTAAATATGCTGCAGGCAAATTTCCGGTATTATAACTCCAACCAAATTTTTTCAAATTAGAAGAATGTGAAGAAACTTTGACTATGTCTCCTTTTTTATCATATTCCACTATCGCAGCTTGTATATTCTTTAATGACCTCCTAACAACAAGTCTAGGCTTATTAGAAACTAACATCTTTAATCTTTTTCTATAATTTGTTAGTCCTTTTCTCTTCCTTCTGAATTGTACCGTATAAATGCTGCTTTTTTTCATTTGTTTCAAACCTGTTTGGAATACGAAGAAATGCTTTGCATTTCTTGTGTACCGAAAATCTAATGGAAATCTACGATTTCCAGTAGATACCGGAAAATCTTCGATTTTCCTTGTATCTTTGATTTTCTAGTATATTGAAAATCCCAACTAATTTTAATAAAATTTGGTATTTTCATTTTAAGTATTACTTTTTAATTTCCTGTTCCTGCATATATACCTTAATATGCCTCTTACTTCTGAAAAATCCACCCTTGCTTTTCATGTAAAGAGACCTGTAAGATGATCTGTCAATAACATCTTTATCTCTTAAATTCCGCAGGAACGTTCTCTGTATCCTAATGTGGTTAATCCAGCCTTCCTTTTTACTTAACCTTGCATGCTTACTGCCCTTTATAGACCCTGGTCCATGTCTTCTTCCCTTGCTCTTTTGCTCTTCCCTTTTTCTTATCCTGTACCTTGAAATACCCCTTCTTTTCCTGCATTTGATGGCCTTATCCTTAATTAAAGATTTTATATCAGCCTTGGTTATAGACTCTTTTATTTCATCTAATCTGTTGCTATCTAACCAAATATCATTCGC
>JADFJW010000006.1 GCA_022565235.1 Nanobdellota archaeon
ACCGGAATAACAGATATTGAAATTGTTAAAGATTTTAAGGAAAAAATACAGTATTATTTCAAATTTAAAGGAGAATTAATAAACAAAACAGTTGTTTTTTACCTTGCAAAAACTAAAACAAATGAAGTAAAGCTCTCTTTTGAGCACATTGGCTCAATATGGCTTACTTACAAAGAAGCAATGGAAAAACTGACTTTTAAGAATGCAAAAGAAATATTAAAAAAGGCCGATGATTTCCTAGAGACACATAAGACTTTGGATGATTTTTAAAACAATACTTTTTTATATTATTCTAGGAATATATTATAAAAATGAGTAGAATTAAAAAAGCTAGAGCGGCTTATGATGCAAGGGACATAGAAGCAACAAAAGAAGCACATTCTGCTAAAGCAATAAGCTCTGAAGAGCACCATAAAGGCACTGGAACTTATGTAGGTGATTTTGTCTATGGAGCGATAGATGGTTCTATAACAACTTTTGCTGTTGTTTCCGGTGTAGCAGGAGCAGCGTTATCTGTTAATATCGTCATAATTCTAGGTTTGGCTAACTTATTTGCAGACGGCTTTTCCATGGCCGTTGGCAATTATTTAAGCTCAAAATCGAACAAGGAATTTATTGAAAAAGAAAGGAAAAGGGAAGAATGGGAGATAGAGAACTATCCCCAAGGAGAGGTAGAGGAAATAAGGCAGATCTACAAGCAAAAAGGCTTCAAAGGGGCACAACTTGAGCAGGCTGTAAAGACAATAGTTTCCAATAAAGAAGTTTGGGTAGACACCATGATGAAGAATGAGCTTAATTTAATAGAAGATAAAACATCTCCTGTAAAGAAAGGTGCTGTCACCTTTGTATCATTCGCAACAATAGGTTTTATTCCTTTAATACCCTATTTTTTATCATTTTTCTTTGAAGCAATAAAGCAAATAGTTTATCCATTATCTGTAGTAATGACTTTCATGGCCTTTTTCTTCATAGGATCTGCAAAAGTGTATGTCACAAAAAAGAACTGGCTTACTAGTGGTTTAGAAACGTTGTTTGTTGGAGGCATAGCAGCAATAATTGCTTATGCAATTGGATTTTTCTTGAGAGGATTGGCGTAAATATTATATACTCCTGTATTTAAGAAACTTCTATGAAAAACCATGAGGTAGCAGAGCTGTTAAGAAACATAGCGCAACTTCTGGAAATCAAAGAAGAATTAGTATTCAAAATCAGAGCTTATGAAAGAGCAGCTCTAACAATTGAAAATCTAGATGAAGATATAGAATATGTATGGAAGCAAGGCAAACTAGATGATATCCCCGGAGTTGGAGAAGCTTTAACAAAGAAAATAAGTGAATTTCTTGAAACCGGAAAATTAGAATATTACGAAAAACTAAAGAAACAAGTTCCTGTGAATGTTGAAGAGCTTAGTAAGGTTCAGGGTTTAGGGCCAAAAACCATCTTGAAACTTTATAAACAATTAGGGGTAAAAACCCTAAAAGATCTGGAAAGGGCGGCTAAGAAGAAGAAAATTGAAAACATTGAAGGTCTTGGCCAGGTAGTTGAGGAAAACATTCTAAAAAGCATTGAATTTGTCCGTTCTTCAGGAAATAGATTTCTTTTAGGAACTGCTCTGGACATTGCAGACGAAATAAAGAACAGATTAAAGAAACTGAATTATGTCAATAGAGTGGAGATAGCAGGTTCTTTAAGGAGAAGAAAAGAGACCATTGGAGATATTGATATCTTGGTAACATCGAAAAATCCTGAAAAAGTAAAGAATTTCTTTACAACTATGAACGACGTTGAACAGGTTCTTGCGCAAGGTCCGACAAAAAGCTCCATAAGGCTTGGAGGCGTACAGGTTGATTTAAGAGTTTTGCAAGAAAAACATTACGGTGCAGCCTTACTTTACTTCACTGGTTCTCAACAACATAATATCGCTTTAAGAAAGATAGCAATAAAACAAGGTATGAAACTGTCTGAGTATGGTGTTTTTCTCAAGAAAGGCAATAGATTGGTTGCGAGTAAAACTGAGGAAGAATGCTACAAAAAACTGGGATTGTCGTTCATTGAACCAGAAATAAGGGAAGATGAAGGGGAAATAGATGCATCATTCAAAAGCAAGCTTCCGAAATTAATTTCTTATAATGATCTCAAAGGAGACTTGCAGATGCACACAAGATATTCCGATGGCAGCAATACTCTACTAGAAATGGCACAGGCAGCAAAAAAGTTAGGCCATGAATATATCTGCATAACCGATCATGTTGGAGAAACATTCAAAATTGTGAATTCTTTGAATGAAAAAAGAATTAAAAAACAAAGAAAGGAAATTAATAAAGTAAATAAAAAGTTTAAAAATTTTACCATATTGCAGGGTGGAGAAGTAAACATAAGAGATAATGGTAATTTAGATCTGAAAAATAATGTTCTCAAGCAACTTGACATTGTCTTAGCTTCCATACATTCCGGCTTCAAAAATTCAAAAGAAAAGATAACTAAAAGAATTTCAACAGCAATGGAAAACGAGCATGTAGATATTATTGCGCACCCTTCCGGACGCTTGATTAACCAAAGGCCGGCAATAGAGTGGGATTTAGACAATCTTTTGGATAAAGCAAAGCAAACTAAAACAGTCATGGAAATAAACGCGTATCCTGAGAGATTAGATCTTAAAGATGTGCATGTAAGGGCAGCAGTAAAAGCCAAAGTTAAACTATCGATAGGAACAGATTCCCATGATGCCGACCAGTTAAGGAACTACAAGCTAGGCATAGCAACAGCAAGAAGAGGTTGGGCAGCAAAAAAAGACATTATCAACACTTATCCTGTCAGGGATATGTTGAAACAATTAAAATAAAGGGCTGCACCTAACTTATGGGGGGTGGGTGGGAAGAATCACGATAAATCATTAATCAAGATAAGTATTTTGGCTTCAGTCCGCTATGGTACTAGCCTGAATTCAAAAATTATTTAAATCTCCTATTTTGCTTATAAATGATGATTAACGTAGCAATAAATGGCTTCGGGAGAATAGGAAGGATTGTTTTCAGGATAGGTTTTAAGGAAAAAAGCCTTAATTTTGTCGCTATAAATGATTTGACGGATTCTAAAACATTAGCTCATTTGCTTAAGTACGATACAGTTCATGGCAGATTTGATGCAGACATTGAGTCAGGCAGTGGCTATATAAAAGTAAACGGCAAAAAAATACCTATCCTGTCAGAAAAAGACCCTGCAAAATTACCCTGGAAAAAGCTTAAGGTTGATATCGTTGTTGAAAGTACTGGCCGCTTTACTAAGGAAAAGGATCTAAAGCATCATCTGGAATGTGGTGCAAAGAAAGTTCTATTGTCTGCTCCGGGAAAAGGCGGGGATGTAAAAACAATAGTTATGGGCGCTAATGAAAAACAGGTTAAAAATCTAACTATATGCTCAAACGCTTCCTGCACAACAAACAGCTTGATTCCGGTAGTAAGGGTTTTAGATGAAGAATTTGGTATCGAAAAAGGATTCATGTCCACAATACATGCGTACACTAACGACCAAAGATTATTGGATTTACCCCATAAAGACTTAAGAAGATCAAGATCGGCAGCAGCAAACATAATCCCTACAACAACCGGCGCAGCAAAATCTGTTGGTGAGGTCTTCCCTCATCTAAATGGAAAAATGGATGGTTTAGCCTTTAGGGTTCCAATACCTTGCGGCTCAATAACTGATCTTACATGTCTGTTAAAAAAAGAGACCAGTGTAGAAGCAGTAAACAAGGCAATGAAAAAAGCCTCGAAAACTTACCTTAAAGGGATTTTAGAATATTCAGAAGAGCCTTTGGTGTCATCAGACATCATAGGAAATAGACACTCCTCAATTTTTGATTCTCAATTAACGAAAGTCAATGGAAAACTGGTAAAAGTATGTTCTTGGTATGACAACGAATGGGGATTTTCTGTAAGAATGGTGGATATGTTAAAACTGATGGGGAAATAATTATCAAGAAACAGCCTTCAACACCAATTCAAATTCTTCTTCTGGAGTTCCAGAACCATCAACAGCCACAATCAATCCTTTTTCTTTGTAATAATTAATCAAAGGCTCTGTTTTTTCTTTATAAACTTTTAACCTTTCTTTTACAGCTTCTGGCTTGTCATCTTCTCTTTGGTATAACATTCCCGAGCATTTGTCACAAATACCCTCTCTGTTGGGTTTTATGTATTCAAGATGGTAAGTGAAACCACATTGCTCGCATACCTTTCTTTTGCTCAATCTATCCACGATTACATCATCACTCGCCTGTATATTTACAACTCTATCAGTCTTAACTACTTTAGCAATCTCTTCTGCTTGATTTATGGTTCTTGGAAAACCATCCAGAATAAACCCATTTTTACAATCATCTCTTTGTAACCTTTCTTTTATCATTCCTATAACCAGGTCATCAGGGACTAAAGCACCTTTATCCATGAGAGACTTTGCTTTTATCCCTAACTCTGTTTTATTGGCAACATTCTCCCTTAGCATGTCACCTGTAGCTATATGGGGAATGTTTAATTTTTTGCTTAGCTTTACTGCGGCAGTCCCCTTTCCTATTCCTGGGGGTCCTATCAATACAATATTCATCCGAAATACCCCAAATCTTCTTCTATCGTTGATTCTTTTTCCCAAGAATCTTTCATCTTGCCTATGTGGTCAATCAATTCTTTTTTCATGTCCTGCCATTCATTTAAAAAACCATTTAGAAAATCAGTTTGTTTTTTCTCATCACTTACTAAAATCAATCCTATTATGCTCCTGTTAGCTTTCATTAATTTCTTGAACAGCATGTACACCTCATTCTTTTCATCATCAGAAAAATACCTTACTTCATACATTGTGCTTAAGGAAGACACATCAGGATGCACTAGATTGCCAATAACCTCAATATAAAACTCAAGTTTTTCTTCTATCCTTCTTAAAATATTTTTAATAAGAAATTTTGCGCTTTCTAAATTGCTTATCTCGAACTCTGAATCTATTTCATTGAATTTAGGCAGTTTATATTTCTTCCTTAACTTGTTATATCCCCGCTCTATTTCATTTACCATATTAGAAGTTTGGTATTAAATGGGGGTTTTTATGCTTTATGTATTTTATTGTGTTAGAACAACAACATTCCCATCATCATCTATTAGGATGGAATGCTCTGCCTGAGATATCATTCCTTTGTCTTTATCAGCTAATGGTGGATGCTCATGCAGCATTCCTAATTGCCTCATTTCCCTTAAAGCAAATTTGGCTTTTGCACCGAGTTTCCGGGTTAACCATCTTGTTGTAAAGGGCAGGTTATCATAGCTTTCAATTTCTTTCAAAACTTGGCGTGTAATCATGTTCCTTACCGGCTTTTTATTGGTCAATTCAAAAACTGTCGCAGTTCCGGAATCCTGCACAATACCTGCTCCAGTGCTTGCAAACGGCTCAACTGCAAAAACCATTCCCTTCTCTATCTTTGTCTCATCATGATTATCAAAATTCGGAATGCTCGGTTTGGTATGCACTTCATATTGCCCTAAACCATGTCCTGATAGGTTTTTTACAGGAGCAAAATTATAGCCTTGTATTGTTTCTTGTATCACTTTTCCGATTTCTCCTAAAGTTGTTCCTGGTTTTATAATTTTTATAGCATTATCCAGAGCTTCTTCTGCAGCTTTGATTAAATCATTATATTTACCAGATAAATCAACAGTAACGGCAGTATCTCCGATAAATCCATCAACATGTACACCAACATCCAGACAAACTAACTGGTCAGAAAAAACTATTTTATCCTCTTCATCCGGACAATAATGCGCAGCTATATGGTTGCATGATATTTGCGCAGGAAAAGCTGGCTTACCACCCAACTCAATAATTTTTTCTTCTATTTTATCCAATACTTCAACCATCAAAGCATCTTTAACTATAAGATTTTTACCATATTCTCTTACTTCTGCAGTTATTCTTCCAGCTTTCTTTAGCTTTTCAATACCACTGGAGGTGGTGCCAAACTGTGTTTGAGCATCTTCTTTGTCCATATAGAATTAGAGATTTGAGGATGATTTATAATATTTATTGTTCTAATACAATATCCCCACAACAATGCCTTCTACCTGAGAAAACCTTACCTTATCTGGGTCTTCCTGCCAAAAGTTATCACCTTTTGTTGTAAAGTAAATACCATCTTTATCGTTTCCTATTTTGATAACCCTGTGCACAAAAGCATAATCATAGCCTTCCATATCATATGCAATTATATCTCCTACCTTTATTTCTGAAGCATATTTTGGCGTTATCTCAATCGTTGTTGTGCCTTCATCTATTAACGGATCCATTGAGTTGCTGTCAATAAATTTTCTCCATTTTGCATTTTTGATGTCTATTCTAACACCATTGCTAAACACATTTATATCCTCTTCTTGAATCCTGTCCCTAGGACTAGCTCTTTCCTCGCCATATAGTTTCTTTTCCTCCACAATTATTTTTTCTATTTCAATGTATTTTGGCACAATAATTGTTTCTTTTATAGTACGTCCTGTCATAAGTGGAATTTTATCCCCATCTCCATTTTGCATATACAAAGTTTCTGTACAGATGATATCCCCTGATTCACCCCTGCATTCCTCTTCCTTAAACAATTTCATATCATCTCCTATTATTATAGCATCGTTAGAATTATCAGTTTTTATATTACTAATACTAGCTAAGGCTACTATAGTTCCTACTATAATTAATAGCAAAACCACACCCAACTTAAGTAATTTCATAGTATTATATACAGAATAAGTAGTATATAAACGTTTCTATTTTGTTGTTACTTAGAAATAGTAAATTATGAGCCTGCAGGGACTTTCGTCAGCTTTTTTGATTTTCCGCAGCAAAATCCTAGTTTTTACCAGGTTGTTTGCGTGAGCAAAAAAGCTGTTTCGAACCCTGATTTCCTGGTCCGAAGCCAAGCGTGCGATCCAGGTTACACTACAGGCCCATAACATAATATTTATCAATTCAATTTATAAATTATTCTCTAATTTTTCGCTAATTTTATAATGTCTTTACTTTTAACTCTCCTTATGAATTACAATCAAATCCTTAGTGAGCTCTACAGCATTGAAAGCATAAAATTTGAACAAACATTAGCAAACATGAGGGCATTATTGAAGAAATTAAACAATCCGGAAAAGCCTCTAAGATGCATTCATGTTGCCGGAACTAATGGAAAAGGATCTGTCTGCGCAATGATTAACTCCATTCTGTCAGATGCTGGCTACAAAGTTGGGATGTACACCAGCCCGCACATGAAAAGATTCAATGAGAGAATAAGAATCAATAATAAACTGATAACCGACAAAGACATTGTAAAATATTATCTAAAGATAAAAAAACATGTAACTAACCAGACTTTCTTTGAGATAACCACTGCAATGGCTTTTCTTTATTTCTGTGAAAAAAAAGTTGATTTTGTTGTTTTAGAGGTTGGCTTAGGAGGAAAATTAGATTCTACTAATGTTATAACACCATTGATTTCAGTAATAACTAATATTGGTATTGAGCATACAGATTACTTGGGAAATACATTAGAGAAGATAGCAAAAGAAAAAGCCGGCATAATAAAAAGCAAGGTCCCTGTTGTAACGGCGGCTGACAGCAATGCTTTAGCTGCAATTAAAAGAATTTCCAATAAAAACAATTTAAGATTATATATTATAAATAAGAAAATTCCAAAATACAAGATTGGATTAAAAGGAAATTTTCAAAAACAAAACGCATCCATAGCAATCAAGGCTATAGATATATTAAAAAATAATTATAATTTAAAAATCAGCAAAAATAATGTAAAAAATGGTTTATTGAATGTAAAATGGCCTGGGAGATTCCAGTTCATAAGAAAAAATATTCTTATTGATTCTGCGCACAATCCATCTGGATTCAAAACTTTAGTTAAAGAATTAAAAAACATCCATTATCATAAATTAATTCTTGTAGTAGGATTTTCTGATGACAAAGACATAAAAACAATGTCAAAAATAATCAAGAATAAAGCAAATATTGTAATATTAACCAAATCAAATAATTTTAAGGCTGCAGAACCGAAAACAATAAAAAAATATTTCAAAAGCTCAATAATAATTACTAATCCAAAAAAAGCTTTAAATTATGCGAAAAGTATAGCAAAAAAGAATGATTTGATCTTGATTGCAGGTTCAATATTCTTGGTGGGCGAATTTTTATGAAAAAAGACTGGAAATATGAACTAGCTCGTGACAGTATGGCCTTTGGCAGTATTCTTTTTTATTTGATTGTTCTAGTAAGGTCCTTGATAGGCGAATATCTTGTTTTTGTTTACCAGCTTTTGATTGCTTTAGCAATCTTAATACTATCATCTTTCATTATAAAAGACACAAACCATCATTTAGCAAGAGCTTTTGTAGTAGTAGTATTCACAAGCATCTTTTACAAAGATACTTTTTTTACCATCTTTGCTTTTTTGTTATTCATAATTATGATAGGCTCTGCATTCTATATGAAGTTAAACAAGAAATCAATATACAAAGGAACAATTTTAGGAATAATCGCTACTGTAATAAGTTATTATCTGAGTCTTGTTATTTAATCCTAACGCTCTCCAAATTCCTCGGAGCCACTGTCTCCAATCTAAATTGCTTGTGCATTGTTGAAGCCAAATCAAGACATCTGGAGCTCTCTCCGTGATTGACAATGATCTTCTTAGGCCTGGGTTCGCATCTAGAAACAAAATTAAGCAATTGGGTTCTATTACTATGTCCGGAAAACCCCTCTACAGTATGGACTTCCAGCTTAATCTGCACAACTTCATTTTTACCGTTGTGGCCATCAGTTGTATATTCCTTTTCTCCTCTTTGAACCCTTCTACCTAATGAACCCTCTCCTTGATAATTGACAAATATCATTGAGTTCTTCTTATTGTTAGCCATATGCCTCAAATACTCTACAGATGGACCACCTTGCAGCATTCCGGATGTTGCTAATATGATGCAGGGCCCGGTTTCTTCAATGATCTGCATCCTTTCCTCCTGGCTTCCTACTCTTTTGAATATTTCAGACAAAAAGGGATTTTCGTCTCTATGAAATATCTGCTTCCTAATTGAATTATTCAAGAATTCAGGATAAGCAGTATGTATTGCAGTCACATCCCATATCAAACCATCAATATAGACAGGTATCTTTTCCATCATACCTGTCCTTACCATATTCTCTATTACAATCATTATCTCCTGGCTTCTTCCTACTCCTAAAGTAGGTATCAGAACTTTTCCGCCGCGTTTTATAGTTTCATGCACAATTTTCTTAAGCTCTATATCGCTTTCATTCCTTTCTGTCCCGTTGCAGTCTTTCCCGCCATAAGTGGATTCTAAAAGCAGCGTCTCTAATCTTGGAAATACAGTTACAGCAGGATCCAGCAGCATCGTCTTTCCATATTTCAGGTCCCCGGAATATAAAATATTATGGAGTCCATTGCCTACATGCAGGTGCACCATGGCGCTTCCTAAAATATGGCCGGCATTGTACATCGTGATCCTGATATCGGGAGTCACATCACTAACCTCATTATACTCTAGGGTAATGGTATGCTTAACCATCTCCTTTATATCGTCTGTAGTGAATATAAGATCTTTGCCTTCTGAGCGCTGTATCTTTATGAAATCCAAAAGCATTAAAGACATTATATCCCTTGTTGGCTCTGTGCAGTATACAGGACCTCTATAGCCATACTTAAACAAATAAGGAACAAACCCGGAATGATCGACGTGTGCATGGCTTACAATTACAGCATCCAGGTCATTAATATTGAACTCCGGAGCTTCAAGATAAGGATAAGGATGCTGGTCATTTGCTACATCCACACCGCAATCAAGCAAAATCCTGCTCTCAGGCGTCTGCAAAAACAAGCAGCTTCTCCCAACTTGGCGTCCACTGCCCAAATAACTTATTCTTATCCACTCTTCTTTCTTCTCGCGAATCCACCCATCATAGATTCTATGCCCTACTTTATCCAGGAACTTTCTTCTGTAGTCGCTGTTCTGATACAAGACGGCCCTTATTGTTTCTATTAATTTTGACCGTATAGCAGGTTTTCTATTGATGAAAGGAACCCATAATGTCTTGCTTCTTATCTCCCTCAAAATTACGCCCTGCTTACCTATGGCCAATCCTGGTTTTTCCGCTTCAATGATTACTCTGGATCTTTGGGGGTCAAAAATTATCTGGTCAACACCGGCCTCTTCTGGAATTATTTTTTTAATCTCCTTTTCTGCCTTTTCCTGGTCCATGGTGATGCTGGGGTCCGGCCTTAACTCCACCCTCTTCTTTATATTGTCAACTATCTTTTTGATAAGGCCGTTATTGTTTAAGAAGAAATCCGCATCCTTTGTGTACAGTACAATGTTTGCTGCTTCAAAATTTGCTTCGCTTATCTTGTCAGAAGGCAAACTTTTTAGTATCTCCTTAATTATCCCTACTTCTGCCATTTATACCTCATTAGAATTTTTAAGAATCCATTAGTTTTTGATTTAAAATTATTCTTTATTGTAATACAATTTTCTGACCCAGTATTTATTGTTTTTTTAAAAAGAAACCTTATACCTCAATTTTTGTCTCTATATCTTTTGACACGACATTTTTTAAGCCGCCTTTTGTTATTGTAAAAATATTGATCCCGTTGCCGGATGCTATGTCTCTCTGGATAGCGGCGTTTATTGATTTTACAGCTAATTTAACACCTTCATCCACGCTCATATTTTTTTTGTACATAGTCTCCAAAACACCATATACCATTACGCTTCCGGAGCCGGTTGTAGTATAATCATCAACTTCTATTATGCTGCCGTCAGGAGCCAAATCATAAATATGAAACCCAGAATCATCCTTTCCACCGATTATAAAATGGGATATTCCCGGTATTAAGCTCATTTTTCTTATATTGTTATAGACCATCATTGAAAGCAAATTTACAGCTTCCTTAACAGAACTTTCCCTGTAGGTTCTTATCTCCTTTAATTTTAGTTCTGCTTTAATGTATTTTGCCAATAATTGCACATCAGACACTGTTCCTGCAACCGTTACCGCTATGTTATCAGTTATACTGATTATCTTATCAAATTTCTTATGCGAGATCAAATAGCCTGATGTAACCCTTTTATCTGCAGCCAAAACAATACCATCTTTGCATTGCAAAGCTAATGTCGTTGTACCTGTCTTCATTAATTCCTTATCATCAACCATTTTTTATCTTAAGAACTCTTGATTTGAGTAATACGTATGTTATATTTAAATATTTCGGAATTTGAAAAAATTTCGAAGCTACGAACGGAATCAAAGTGAAGTGAGTATGTTACGGTTTTTAATTTTATTGTTCTTGATTGATCCAGGATTTTATATCTCTGTTATCTAAAGCCCAATACACCTTATTTAATTCTGTAGCTAATTCTCTGTCATTTTCCCAGTATGCAGATGTTCCTACGGCGAATACTAGTTTGAATAATTGTAGCATCTCGCCATCATCTTCCCTTTGTCCAGTATGTTGGGCTTGTCGGTCTTCTTTCATCTATGTCTGTATGAATCGCCCTTAAGTCCGTTAATAACAAAGCGTTAGAATCTTCACTTATTGGCCTTTCTAATTGCTTAAATTATACTATTAAATTTATCTGTTACCATTAAGAATTTATTGTCTCAAACTCTTCTCAAAAAGCTCATTTAAAGCGCTGACAAAATAAGGGCTCTTTATCCAAACACCTGAATGGTATTCGGGGTCTTTTTCAGCTATAATAAAAAATACTTCTTCATTATCTATATTCACAAATCTTGCATCATGCTTTGTGTTGAGAACTTCTATATTTCCCAGATCAAAATTTGCAGTGGGAGCATTAGTATACAATTTTACCTTGATCTTTTTCTTTGACAAATTATCCTTGACTTTCCTTAAAACTTTAACTTTATTTTTAATCCCATCTTCATTTGTAACTATTGTTGCGCTCTTTTTAGCCCTTAAAAGCATGTCTTTGATGAACCTATTAACATTATTCCTTCCAACAACGGCATCAGTTATATTTTCTACATCAATTTTTTTAATTCCAGTCTTATGTAAAAGCTCTAATTCCTTGAAAATATCGGTATCAGCAAGATTCTCAACTATCTGTATTTGCTGGTCAGCATCTTCCTGCAGTTTCTTCTTGACCCTGTCAACAACTGCTTCTGGCTGTACTGCTATGTATTTTATTGGCTTTCCGATCTTCATTATGATGAAACCCTTTTTCTCTAGGCTTTCAAGAACATCATAACATCTGCTTCTTGGAACTCCCGATAACTCTGCTAGTTCAGATGCAGCCGCAATGCCCTTGCTTAACAAAGAAGTCCATATCTTTATCTCGTAAATATTTAATTTAAAGTGTTCCCTTAACTCTTGTAATGTTTCTTTTTGCAATAACATTTTATCATTAAGTATAAGTTGCCTGTATTTAAAGCTTTCTGTTTATTTGTTACTTTAGAGTAAGGACACTAATAGGATTGTTTTCTATCTTGTGTATGCAGGACGCACATAGTTTAACTGTAAAACATTATTCTTGCCTAATTTTCCTTCTGCACGTACAACAGGTTGGTGATCAGAAGTATCTCTAATGAGCTTAGCAATATCTAATAAATCACCTTCCTTTTTAAGACCCTCAATTCTTCCACCTTGAGGTAATTCAAAAGCAAATTTGCCATGGTCAGTGCCACTCCAACTTATATCATATTCTTCCACAGGTATGCGTACTGTTCTTTTCTTATTATTTTTTGTTGTTGTACGATAAAATTCTGCGCTCGTGAGAATTGCGCCATTAATAAGGACCGTCTCTCCTTCCGATAACGGTTCTACATTTTCCTCTGAATCAACAGGTGTTAATGGTTTTCCATACTTTTGAGTAGCATTGGAAGGCCTGTTTGTGTAACCTCCATGGCGTTGCCATGTTCTTCCATCATCAAAGTGTTCGTAGCTTGAATCCATTAATGAAGTAAAACCATCACGCAGTTGCCGCATACCTTTTTTCGTAAGCCAGTAAACACCAAATCCTGCAGCAGCTAAACTTGCAACTGACCACAAACGACTACCCCACCCAGAATTATCCAATAATCTATCTACTTGTTCTCTTGCCTGGTCAACATAATTTCCGGGAATAAGATTATCCGCAGACTGACCAATAGAATCAGTTAGACCACTAAAGACTGCATGTTGATCTGCTACAGCATACAATGTACCTGCTGCCAGACCTAACCCTCCTGCTGTATCAAGTACCCCTCGTGCTATTTGAGCGATACCTCCACGAACAAATCGCACTGGTTTTTCCTGAACCAAAACTTCTAAACTTTCATGAGCAGTTAAGTATTCTGTCATTTTATAGGTATCCTACTAAAAGAAATTAATAAAAATTAAAATAAAGAAATAAAATAAAAGAAAGTCTTACTGACTTCTCCTCTTAATTACTGCCATAACAAGCAATATTGCTATTAAAACAAGCAATACTTCTCCTACAACCAAAGCAACTAAGAATCCTGAACTTTCGAACAATGATTTTTCCTCAGTTACTGGCAATGTTGGAGTTGTTACTGTTCCAGCACTTATTACATTTGGAATTGTGTCAACAGGAGGCTGTACAACTACAACCTCTTCCTCTTCTTCCTCCTCCTCTTCCTCAGCAAAAATCTCACACTGAGTTACAATAAGCTCTGCTGTTGCAGTTTCTCTGTCATTACCATCATCGAAAGTAACTTGAGATTGAATTGTGTATATTCCAACTTCAACTTCCTGAGGTATTGCTATTGTGAATGTCTTCCTGAACTTGCTGTCGTCATCAAAAGGATCATCGCTTAGATCAAAAGTTTCTCTAAAGCTAACTCCTAACTCTGCATTGGTGACTTCAAGTGTAACATCATCTTCGTCACTAGCTCCGGTATTTATAACAGCAATTGACAACTGTACATTTCTGCTGCATTTAATCTCTGAAGGAGTCAATGTATTTCTTGTAAATAAGACTTCATTGTCCTCTTTCTCAACCTCTAGCTCTAGCTCATATTGAACCTCATGTGTAGTTCCGTTTTCATCTTCTCCTTCTACCACAATTAAAACATCATAATCTCCTTCGTCAACTTCTAAAGGAATTATGAACTCAATAGTTACATCATTATCCTTTCCATCCTTCAAATCCTTAATATCATCTTCTTCTTCCAAATCACTATCATCATCAATATCTTCAATAGTTATGGTAACTTCTATATCCTCTATTTCCAAATCTTCGGCATTAGTAAAGTTATTTGTAGCCTCTATTGTAAATTTAACAGTATCTCCAGGCCTTGCCTCATGCTTTATAGTTTCGCCAAAATCCATATTTTTATCTGTCTTACTGCCAACCTTGACATCAACATCAGTTATAAGAAGTTTACCTCCACCTTTTATTACATTTCCAAATTCAGTGCTAGCTAGTACTATGGGTACTATCAATAGAATCATAAACAATCCAATCATAACATTTAGTGTCTTCATTTTTTATTAACCTCGTATATTTAATTATCTTTATCCTGTGAAAACGCTTCGAGTATATAAATCTTTTGTTATTGGACAATGGTAATAAAGCTTTAAATATTGAATACTGGTCGAAATATTAGTTTACTATAATATAGTGAGTTCAAGAATAATCATTGTTGCTGCACAGTATCATCCCAACTGGAAGCCCACATGCTGCACTCTTTCTTCCCTTCCCAATAATAATAGCATTTCTTGCCGAACTTCTGCCATCTAACACAGCCAACACAACACTTAGGTGTAGAATTATCCTCTTTAGTTTCTATATTTTCTTCCATATTCAATTGTGTAAACTATAAGAAATATAAATATTTTACGGCAAAAACTTTTCAGGATGCTTGATCTTATCAGGCAGATATTTCTCAATAACATAATTAAGCCCCCATTTTGCGAGTGCCTGCTGCTCTGCCCTGACTTTCATATGGTTCATCTGCTTTAGCGCGTTCTGCCATTCTTTATGATGTATTATGAAAGGATCATTCTTCAAAAGGTCTTTGATTTTTTTGATATCCACATCCTTTAAAGGGTGTGAGGGCAGTTTATAATCGATAATATCTTGCGGAGTTATACCTAAAAATTTTGCTTTTGGGACACAAAAATATTCGTTGATGTGGGCAGCATTTCCGGAACCTACTTTTAATGTCCTATATATAGAGCCTATTCCGTAAGGGTCGCCATCCACAAACACATAAACAGGCAGCCTCCTTTCATCACTTAACCGCCTGATAAACCTTCTTAAAGCTCTAGTTGGAACACCACCCATAGAAACTAAGATGCAGTTTGCTTTTTTCCAATAGTTATGCTTCACTAAACGCTGGAACATACCGGCAGTCTCGATAGCCAAAATAAATTTAGCACTGGTCTCAAATTTCAGATGCTCTACAGAAGTAGGAATTGAGTAAGCGCCGGAACCAAACTTGGTGCAATCAATCTTTATTTCCTTGCCAGTATCAGGGTCTTTATCAATAACAATTAATTTTCCGGCAACTTCCCCGCCTTTTTCTTCTGGAATGAAGCCGAGCTGCTCGCGATTGACCATCATCATCGCTTCCAGGTCATCCATCACTGTATCAGATTCCGGCTGTTCCTTGAAAGCTGCCTCTGCCCAGTTCTTGGAGATATAGTACATCTCCCTTTTTGTGGTTATATCATCACTCTGGATAATTGTCTTGGCATGCGCCATCATCCTCAAAGTTTGCGCAAAAGTCTTTATTGTAGAAGCTGTCATAGTCCTTTCTTTCATCTTTCCCAACAGTTCAAAAAAACCCTCTTTAGGGTCATATTTAACATTAGTCAATGCCCTCAAAGGCATCTTTAGCTCAGGAGCTTTTTTCTTCTTAATACTAGAATAAACTTCATTTGCAGTTTCAGTTATTTCCTTTATAACTGAGCTACTCTTTGCTTTCTTCATCTTCCCCACCTTCTACTTTTTCTTCCTTCCCAATCTTAGCAAACTCTTCATCATATTCAAGATTTTTGGCTTCTATCTCTTCCAATTCTCCCCTTTTTTTCTCCAAAATTTCTGCAAGTAGTTCTTCAATTTTCTTCTCATCTTTTTCATTTAATTTTAACAATTCCTGCAACGCCTCTCCAACATGAGGTATAAATAATTTTATATAATCCCTTTTCTTGCCCTCAAACTGCAGCTTTCTTTTCTTGCTAAGATAGCTTGCTAACTTTCTTCCGCATTCCTGCAAAGCTAATTTTATTTCCTTGACAATCTCCGGATAATGGGCAATTGCTTCCTTGCTTTCAGAAGTAAAAGGAACCCACACAGATGCAATGTGCACAACAAGCGTTACAGGACCTACAGGCAGCGCTCCACGACTTTGGCTCAGCCCATAATTTCTCCACATCGTATTTATGACCGATCTTGTAACTGCGCACGCACCCTGCTGATACAAAAGTGGAACTCTATTTGCATACCTAAGCAGGTGCATGCTTCCTTCCGGATTTTGCTCACCGCCGTAAGCGATCCCTGCTTCAACAATAAACGGATTTCCGCGATAAACTGATGGGGGCCTTGTGATAGCTGTATAAAATTCTGCATTTATCTCTTTCTTTAAACCTTTCTCTAATAACTCCTCACCAATTGGACTTATACAATCTACTGGCGGCGAAATTATCTTTGTTTTCTTTATACCTTCAATTAATTTTTCTGCAATTTCTCTTGTAACATCTTTTGGTTTAGTATTTGGAAGTACTGCAGCATTCTCGCAAATCTGCTTGGCAGTTCCAGATCCTACTCTTGAAAACTCGCTCATCAGAAAATTTTGTAAGCTTTTCGCTTCTGTCAGCTTAAGCATAGAAAGCAAAATACCTATTTCAATACCATAAGGATGCGGCTTGATTTCAACAGCTTTCTTAGGCAGCTGTTCTGAAACGCGAGCGAAAATTATCTGTTCAGCTTTGGGATTAGTATAGATTAATGTAACATGAGGATTTACTATAGCAGTTTGCTTAAGATACTGGTCAACACTTTGATCACCTTTCTGGTAGCTGCCTTCTAAATCCATCTCTATCCTTGTTCCATGCTCCTTGTTCCACTTGACAGCCTCTTCTTTGATAATCTCTGGTTTGTTATTTTGCGTGTCAATATGCAATTCATAATATTGCGCATCATGTTTTTTGCTTATCCTGGAAGTAATTCTTGCAGGCTTTCCCGTCGTTAGTTGTGAATACAAGACAGAAGCGCTTATCCCTATGCCTTGCTGTCCTCTTGATTGCGATAATTTGAAGAATTTGCTGCCATACAATAGCTTTGCAAAAATATTAGGGATCTGCTTTTTCACAATCCCCGGACCATTATCCTCAACAACAACCCTAAATCTATTTTCTGACAGTTCTATCAATTCCACATTTATTTCCGGCAGAATATTAGCTTCCTCGCAAGCATCCAAAGAATTATCAACAGCTTCTTTTATTGTAGTCAATAAAGATTTTCTGGGATTATCAAAACCAAGAAAATGCCTGTTCTTCTCAAAAAAACTTGCGATAGAAATATCTCTTTGTTTCTTCGCCAGCTCAATTGCTATTGGTATCTCTTCTTTTTTAGATTCTTCTTTCGCCATTAAAATTTTTAAGATAGAACTTGTTTAAATAATTAATTGTTTTGAGTCAGAGATCTCTGCAAGGTATTTTGGTTTTGTGACACCATAATATTAATAAAGAGGCTAAGGTTACCTTACTTGTCATGTTTAGAAACAAACCAGCTTATGATTTAACAACTTTATGTGATGAAGAGTTACATATAATGGAACGAGCTATGGCTGCACAACGTTACACTAACGCAGTCGAACAATCACGGAGATTAGCTAGACTTCCGCCAGATGCGCCGCGAAATTATCCACGCAGTGCAAGTCCTATTAATATTCTAGAAGGTTACCCCGATGATTGGAGACCGAGAGATTTAGTCCCGGTAAAAGGAATGGTTGGACATATGGATAGAGTAGAAGATGCTTCTCTTATGAGGCAAGCTCGAGACCTTACTGCTTTATTAGGATATAATCAAGCTATTCTATACGGACCTGTTGTTGTACTTGGAAATTACATTATGAATCCTATCTAGATCTCATAGCTCAATTGTTTCTAAAAATAAAAATCGATAAGTCAGAAATAATCTGTCTATTAATCAAACCATATCAATAATATCTTTCCTCTTCATCTCTCTTCTTTTTCTTTCTAACCATTTATAGACACTTGCATGCGTGCTTCCGCTCAACAAGGCCTCTACAGCACGTTTTGCAATTGCGGCTGACTCGGCAGTCCCGATAATGCTTACTGATTTTCCATAAACAGAGATATAAGATTCAGACAGTTCTTCTATCAATCTTCTTGATTTTCCTTCTTTGCCTATAACTCTGCCTTTTAACCTCAACAAAGTATTCCTTGATTTTCCTGTAAACTCATTTAATCCGATGAATTCAAAAACATAATCTTGTTTCAACAATAACTTAGAAATCTCCGGATTAAAGCCGCGGCCGATAGACCGTATGACTTCGCGCGCAGTATACAATCCCAATGCATCCTCACCACAGACAAAGATATCCCCTTCCAAAGAATCTACTTTTATCCGGGTTTTTGTATCGGATTCTATGTTCTTCTTAACTTCGCCGTTCTTTCCAATTAATACCGCAACTCTTTCTTGCGGTATCTTTAATTCATACGAATAGGAGGTCATAGTGCAAGTGGAAATAATGACTGTTTTTAAAGGTTTTTTATTTCAGACTTGAGAGAAACCTTTAAACTAGAAAATGCTTTAGCATTTTCCACTGTTTAAAGGTCAGAAAAATCCAAAAGGATTTTTCGATACCTTTAAATACAACTAACATTTTACATAACCTCTATCTCCACCGACGATGTTTTAGATATACAAATTCTAAAATTTGACAAATTAATTACGTACTTTACATTGTGTTAAGTATGTGTAGTTTTATAAAATTGCGACCAATAAAAAGCGAAAGCAAATCCTAAGGATCTTTGATTGAAAAATCCTGTTGATCCTGCGGGAGGTTGCTGCTATTGGGATTCGACTAAGCCATGCAAGTCAAGGGGTTCTTCGGAACACCGGCAAACTGCTCAGTAACACGTCGATAATCTGCCCTTAGGTCGGGGATAGCCTCTGGAAACTGAGGATAAACCCTGATATGAAAATTCTACTGGAAGGTGTTTTTTCTTAAACTTGTGCCTAAGGATGAGTCGGCGGTCGATTAGGTTGTTGGTGAGGTAAAGGCTCACCAAGCCGATGATCGATAGGGGCCTTGAGAGAGGTAACCCCGAGAAGGGCACTGAGATACTGGCCCTAGCCCTACGGGGTGCAGCAGGCGCGGAACCTTTACAATGCACGAAAGTGTGATAAGGGAATCCCAAGTGCCTTACTTTTAGTAAGGCTTTTGCCATGTGTAAATAGCATGGCGAATAAGTGGTGGGCAAGACTTGTGCCAGCCGCCGCGGTAACACCAGCGCCACAAGTGGCAACCGCTTTTATTGGGCCTAAAGCGTCCGTAGCCGGTTCAGTAAATTTCCTGTGAAATCGTTAGGCTTAACTTAACGTCGTGCAGGAAACACTACTGGACTAGGGACCGGGAGGCGTCAGAGGTATTCTTGAGGGAGCGGTAAAATGCTATAATCTCAGGAGGACCACCAGTGGCGAAGGCGTCTGACGAGAACGGATCCGACGGTGAGGGACGAAAGCTAGGGGAGCAAACCGGATTAGATACCCGAGTAGTCCTAGCTGTAAACGCTGCGAGCTAGGTGTTACGTATTCTTCGGGAATGCGTAGTGTCGAAGCGAAGGTGTTAAGCTCGCCGCCTGGGAAGTATGGTCGCAAGACTGAAACTTAAAGGAATTGGCGGGGGAGCACTACAAGGGGTGCGGCGTGCGGTTTAATCTAATTCAACACAGAGAATCTCACCAGAAGCGACGGCAGGATGAAGGTCAGATTAAAGGTCTTACCTGACGAGCCGAGAGGTAGTGCATGGCCGTCGTCAGCTCGTGCCGTAAGGTGTCCTGTTAAGTCAGGCAACGAGCGAGACCTGCACTCACAATTGCTAACTGGCTTTGTGACAGAGCACATTGTGAGAACTGCCCTTGAAAAGGGGAGGAAGGTGCAGGCTACGATAGGTCTGTATGCTCCGAATCTTCTGGGCTACACGCGCGCAACAATGGTAAGGACAATAGGATGCAACTCCGAAAGGAGAAGCCAATCCCCAAAACCTTATCTTAGTTCAGATCGAGGTTTGTAACTCAACCTCGTGACGCTGGAATCCCTAGTAATCAGATTTTATCAGAGTCTGGTGAACATGTCCCTGCTCCTTGCACACACCGCCCGTCAAACCACCCGAGCAGGGTTTAGATGAGGCTTAATTTTTAATTAAGTCGAATCTAAGCTCAGCGAGGAGGGTTAAGTCGTCACAAGGTAGCCGTAGGGGAACCTGCGGCTGGATCACCTCCATTTATTTTTTTTATTTTATATTATAAGAATTTTTTTTCATATTCATATGGGCCTGTAGCTCAGCCTGGTAGAGCATCGCCCTTGCATTCGCAATGGGCAAATTGCTGACTATGGCAATAGGTTCCTAACAAGAGAGGCGGGGGCCTCGGGTTCGAAACGATCTTTTCCGCTCACGCGCAAAAGCTCGACCAAAATCGGGGTTTTCCTACGGAAAAGAACGACGAAAGTCCCGACGGGTCCATTTTAATATCCAAAGCGTCGCAATGTGGCGACGCATTATAGATGCCGAGCATCATTGGCTCGGCCTAGATTCCAAGCAACAAAAAAAGTAAGTAGAAGAAAAATAACATTTCACAAATCATAGTCATTACGCAATAAATGATAGCCACTCATCAGATAAGATCTGTTGACTGGTTGGTTGATTTATTCACTGCGTAGCATTGAATGCTACGAACTGCAACTAATGTTGCGGGTGAGTATGTTTATGAGACCGTGCATAGGCTAAAAATTCTACGCTATTAGGTGGATGACTTGGCTCAAATGTTGATGAAGGGTGTGGCAAGCTACAGAATGCCCAGGCGAGGCGCATGCAGCCTTTGAACCTGGGATCCCTGAATGAGACTTCTCATCTGCTCCGTAAGGAGGATTAACGCAGGGAATTGAAACGTCTTAGTACCTGCAGGAAAAGAAATCAATTGAGATGCTGTGAGTAACAGCGAGTGAAAACAGCATAAGGCAAACTGAATCCTTTATTGAAAGATGAAGGAGATGTGGTGTTGTAAGACTACCTCTATGTATCTGATCTTAGGAACCCAAAGTTACCTGGAAAGGTATGCTCTAAAGTGTGATAGCCACGTAGGGAAAACTGAGAAGATTCTGGTAGTATCTTGAGTACTACTCACTGGATACTGAGTAGGAATTTGGGAGGCATTAACTTCCAACCTTAAATACAATTTGAGTCCGATAGCGAATAGTACAGTGATGGAACGTTGAAAAGTACCCATGACAGGAAGTGAAAAGAACCTGAAACCTAATAGTTATAGTTTGGTACTGCTTTACGAAGTTGTACCATACGTTTCGAATAACGTGCCAGGGAGTTTATCTAAGTGGCAAGGGTAATCTACAAGAGTACCCGAAGCGAAAGCGACATGCCCACAATTTATGAGGGGCGTGGTATGAAAATGCCAGGAGTCACTTGGATATGACCCGAAGCCAGACGATCTAACCTTGGGTAAGGTGAAGTAACCGTAAAAGGTTATGGAGGCCTGAAGAGGTTCTACGTGCAAGTGTTCTTCTAACCTGAGGTTAGGGGTGAAAAGCCAATCGAGTCTGGCAATAGCTGGTTCCTACCGAAATTGGCCGTAGTCAAGCCTTAGGGGAGATGGCTGGAGTAGTAGAGCTACGGGTTGAAGATTTAGGTCCCGAAAGGGATCGGTTTTCTGTCCAACTCCGAACATTCCAGCATCATAGATCCTAAGAGACGGGAAGCCGAGGTAAGCTCGGTTTCCGAGAGGGGAACAACCCAGACTATAGTTAAGGTCCCTAAATACCAACTAAGTGTGAAAGGGTGAAAAGTGTCTATCATCACAGACAGCGAGGAGGTTGGCTTAGAAGCAGCCATCCTTTAAAAAGTGCGTAACAGCTTACTTGTCAAGATGGCAGGCCTTTAAAATGGACGGGTCTAAGTTGGTTACCGATACTATAGAATGCTTAAAAAGCAATTAATAGGTAGGCGTCCTATAAGGGCAGAAGTATTCTCATAAGAGAGTATGGACCTTATAGAAATGAGAATCCTGGTGGTAGTAGGATCTTAGCACTGTAAGAATCAGTGCCGCTGAAAGGGCAAGGGTTCCTTGGCAATGCAAATCAGCCAAGGGTTAGTCGATCCTAACCAAATCCATAAATTGGACCATGGGAAAGGGAGAAAGGTTAACATTCCTTTACTATTCAAGTATGCGTGGCGACACAAGCTTTATTTCTGACATTTCTGATTAGGCTGATACAAATTGTCTTTTGTATCAACTGGAACAAATCAGGGGAGTATCGTAATGATGAGAACCTGATTAAATCCAGGATGAGCATTCTTATGGGATGTTCAGCTGATATCTGGAATCCGTGAAAAGGGAATAAAGAAAAAACTTGAATATTCGTACCAAGAACCAGCACAGGTGCCCCTAGGTGAGAAGCCTAAAGTGTGAAGGATTAATCTAGTTGAGGGAATTCGGCAAATTAGCCCCGTGCCTTCGGTATAAGGGGTCCCTGCAATTGTTGCTAAGCAATTGATTGCAGGGTGCAATAACTAGGGGGGTCCGACTGTTTAACAAAAACTTAACTGACTGCTAGCCTGTAAAGGTGTGTATAGTCAGTGACACCTGCCCAGTGTCTGTACTTTAAACTTCCTTTCAAGGAAGCTAAGAGCAGGTAAACGGCGGGGGTAACTATAACTCTCTTAAGGTAGCGTAATACCTTGTCGTTTGATTGACGACTTGCATGAATGGTGTAACGAGATCCCCACTGTCCCCAATTAGAATCCTCCGAACACTCCATACTGGTGCAAAGGCCAGTGATCTCCAGTGGGAAGCGAAGACCCCGTGAAACTTTACTACAGCTTATTGTTGCGATGTGGGTTTTGATGTTTAGCGTAGGTGGAAGTCGCTAAAGCGTGATCGTCAGGTTACGTGTAGACGACAATGAAACACCACTCTTCAAAACTTACGTTGCTTACTTTGTGAAAAGGACAGCGGTAGGTGGGTAGTTTGGCTGGGGTGGCACCCTGTTGAAACAATATCAACAGGACCCTAAGGTTGGCTCAAGCGGGTCAGGAATCCGCAGTAGAGTGCAAGAGCAAAAGCCAGCCTGACTGTATCCTTAATAAGATGGGATGCAGACATGAAAATGTGGTCTAGCGAACCTCTATGTCCTCCTTAATGGGGGCTAGAGATGAACGAAAAGTTACTCCGGGGATAACAGAGTTGTCGCGCCTGAGAGTTCATATCGACGGCGCGGCTTGCTACATCGATGTCGGCTCTACCTATCCTGGAAGTGCAGAAGCTTCCAAGGGTGCGGGTGTTCACCGATTAAAAGGTATCGTGAGCTGGGTTCAGAACGCTGTGAGGCAGTTTGTTTGATATCTACTGGAGATGTTTGATGTCTGAAAGGAATAAACCTTTAGTACGAGAGGAACGAGGTTTAGAGGCCTCTGGTCTACCTGTTATCTGACAAGGTAAGCAGGGCAGCTACGCCTTATAGGATAAGTGCTGAAAGCATCTAAGCACGAAGCCTTCCCCGAAAAGAGACATCATAGAACTCTCGCAAAACACGAGTTTAATGGGACAGGAGTGTAAGTACGAAGGCAACGACGTATTCAGCTCGCTGTTTCCAACAGTTCATACTTTTAACCTATGCACGGTCATCATTTTTTCTTTTTTTTATTTTAATTTAACAGGTGTAGCTATATTATTTTATCAATAATTTTAAATAAAAAGTTGGAATGCTTTCTGCACATAGAAAATATTTTGAAAATAATATGCCAAAAACTTCAACGGCTTTACTTATTTTTAACAAAAAATAGAAAATAATTATTTAAGTTCTGTAGTTGTAAACACGGACAAATGTTCATTATGATTGTTCAATCTCCATCCAATGTATCTTTCAAATTTATCTCCCAACAGTCTACTTGCAGTTAGTTCATCTACAGAAGTAACATCACCCGCCACTGTTAAAGTCAATCCTGAATATCTCTGCCAAACTTCTTTAACTTTGGCTTCTTTTCCGGATTTTTTTCCGACTTCGTAAAATTGTTCCAATAATTCCTGCTGGTCAGGGATACTTTTATACATTGAATCCAGCCATCTCGGTAATGTATGTTCTGTTATCATTTGTGCTTCAACCAAAGATCTTAAATCGCGAGGAGATCCGTTCACTGTTGCCAAATCACTTTCCTTTAATTTTTCAAAATCAACAAGCGCTTTCTCAATATCTCTTGGATTATAATCTCTGAACAATAATTCTTTTAGTACACGCTTTCCATTTTCTAAACCCTCTTTAACCGCTATAAAATACAACTCGATACCATAAGTATTAACCGGAAGATCTCTTAATGTGTAATCTACCATTTTAGCCGAAATGTCATCCTCAGCCGCTATATCCGCATATTTTACCAAGAACTCTACCGCATCTTTACTGGGCCCGTTCCATACAGTTCTAACAGCTTCGAACAAGCTAACTTCTCCAGCAGATGTTGTCATCCTCTTTTCTGCATGATTGAAAAAGAATTCATTGTAGTCTGGAACAGCTCCCGGTGGTTCAGTAGCTGCAAACTCAATATACTCTCTATGTTTATCAAATAATTCAAGTAGTGAATCAACCTTGTTGGTTTCAACATAATCTAGGCTTACTATAACAGTTAAAATACCATCATCAATATCTTTACCCAGATCTACTATCCTTATTCCCTTATCTAAAATTAGTTGAAGTGGTTGTTGCTCTTGTGAATATGCAAGCTCTCTAAGTTTACCAATTAAAGTACTGCCTAAAGCCATGTAATGTAAAGGTGAAGCGACTTTACCTTTTGCATCACTTCTAATAATCTTTCTGTGATCCTCAATATACCCTCCTAACATATCTGGATGTATTGATGCTAAGCGGAACAATTCTTTCAGGAGTCCAACATTATTATCAGAGAGAACCTCGAAATTGTCATCTAAGAGACTCTTGAATTGGTTTAGATATCTCGAAGCTGCCTCACCATCTCTATCCCCGTCAAATCCCAACGCCGCAGCTCTGATATCCTCAGTTGAAGGATCTAACGCCCTCCACTTTCTAGTAACCATCTCTTTATCTAATCTAGCGGCTATAGTTATTATTTTATCAAGATCTGATTCCAATTGTCTAACAATTGTGGCATACTCAGTGGAGTCACTCTCCAATGCATCCCAAGCTCCATTCGATTGACTTACTGCCTGAAAATATTCATCTGACTTATAGGTGAATGATACCAACTTATCTTCGTTTACATCAGGAAATAATTTTCTCAATCCGTTCACAATGCTAATGTCAGTAGCTGGAGTTTTATCAGGACGGATAAGTCTAGCTGTATCTCTCATCTCTTGCACAGAAATATTTAGTTCCCCTTGAGCTAGGTTTTCAACAAGCTCCTCTAATTTTTGTTTGTCCATAAGCTTGCAATAATGATACTTGATTTTTAAACTTTATCATGAACATATGCACTATTGGCATATTTTTTTCTTTTTTGATTTTAACTTAGAAATAGCGGGAGCTATGTATTAAACATACAAAATTAATTACTATGTTCTCTTCCGTATGAGGCCACAACATGTTCTAATAAGCGAACATATTTTCCCTTTGCTAATACATCCGACATAAGAACTGCCTTAGATTTTTCATCCAATACAGAGCCGGAAGGAAATTTGTCCTCATCATGAACTTGTGCTTCTAATTCAGATATCCTTGCAGTAAGTTGTTTGGATTTAGATGCCTCAAATAATTCATTCAATTCATCAGTCTTCCATCCAAAATAATTAGATGCATTAATGATGAAGGTTCCGCTGGGTTCCTTAACTACTCCAGTCTCAATTTTAGATAGATAACTTGCTGAGACTCCAATTTGCTCCGCAACAAAATCCTGTCTCAGCCCACAGGCAATCCTATAATCTCTAAGCAGAACTCCGAAACTATTGTAATCCCCTATACTTTTTCCAGTAGGGGGTGTTTGGTACGGCATATTAAACAGAATTAATCATTTCCCTTTAAAAATCTTACATATTTCGTAAAGAATTTAAACTACTGCCGTTCTCAAAACTCTAATCGCTCCCGTGGTGTAGTCCGGCCAATCATTCGGCCTTTTCGAGGCCGAGACCTGGGTTCGAAACGACTGGTTACGCGCGGTCGACACGCAAAGTGTGACATTTGCTTCGCAAAGTCCCACGTGCTCGCTTGACGCTCGCAATCAGCGACGAAAGTCCCGGCGGGAGCATTTGTTCTTTGAACAAGCAAACCTTTAAATACAAAATAAAAATCCATAGCATAATAAAATTAATTGGAGGTTGTAAACAGCAGAAAGTTGCAAAGAAAAACATGAAAAGAAGTTCTAGACGTTGGAAGAAAAAAGGACAGATGCGCTGGAAGTGGCAGCGTAAGCGAATGAAAAAAGAAAAGAGAAGAAGACAAAAGCAAAGATAAAGTTTATATATTATCATGCAAAAAATCATAAAGGTGATGTTGAAATGACAATTGTTGGATTTAATTTTACGAAAATAGAAGGCGAAAAGAAAGACATGATAAAAGGTAAGATAAATATTAACAATAACGTGCACATAAATAAGGTAGAGGAAAAAGATCTTGCCCTGGGAAACCAAAAGCAGAAAGTTTTGAGCTTCAATTTCGAATTTACAGCAAAATATGATCCTAATGTCGGCTCAATAAAATTAACTGGCAACGTTTTGTATATGGAAGATTCTAAAAAGGTAAAAGATATTTTGGATGGATGGAAAAAGGATAAGAAACTGCCAAAGGAAGTTATGCCCAATATTTTAAACACAGTATTGAACAAATGCAATATACAGGCTTTGATTCTAAGTGAGCAGATAAATCTGCCGCCACCTATACCTTTGCCGAAATTACAGCCTGCACAAGCACCTGAGAAAAAGTAATAATTATTTTTGATTTTTATTGTTAATATCCTTAATTAACTTGTTACTCCATGAATTATTATTAAACAAAAAGTTTATAAAACTACTAGCATTACGTTTTCTTACAAAAAATGGCAGAGAAAGAACTGAAATTAAAAGTCGCAGAAGCTATACCAGATGATGTAAATAAAGGCAGCGGAACTATCGTTCCTGATCTTTATTTACATTTGAAGATGGGTGTATATAATGGCTGAGAAAGAACTTAAACTCAAGGTAGCTGAGGCTATACAGGATGATGTAAATAAAGGCATAGTAAGGATAGACTCAAGTTTTCTGAATGAAATAGAAATAAGGCCGGGCGACATAGTCGAGATGGAAGGTGAAAGAAAAACTGTAGCAATTGCAGACAGGGCTTATCCAGCTGATGTTGGGGAAAACATTTTGAGAATTGATGGTTTGATAAGAAAGAACGCTCGAGCGGGCGTTGGGGATCAGGTTGTTGTTAGAAAGGCAAGCGTTAAGCCCGCGACTAGAGTCACTATTGCGCCTGTTCAGAAGGGAATAATGGTGCAAGCTGATCCCGAAGGAATTAAGAATGGTTTGTTAGGAAGGCCTGTTATGAAGAGTGATTTGATTTCTCTTGGCGGGGTGCAGAGGAGAAGAGACATGATGGGTGGAGATGGATTCCCAGATATCTTTGGTACAGCCGATCAGAAATACGTATTTGAATTCCAGTCCCTTGGCAGCATATGCCGTGATGAAATTTACCCCCTTTTTTTCGTAGATGGTTTTGTTGACTTCTAATGCTATGCGGTTTTGCTTCATTTGATCCACCATATCCAGAAAAGCTTTAATGTTCAGTCCAGGATTTTTTGCACTTTCTTCTTTAATAAAATCAAAGAAGCTCATTAATCGAATCTCCTACCAGTAAGTAATGTTTTTAAAGATGTTTGCCAAAGCACAACAATCA
>JADFJW010000007.1 GCA_022565235.1 Nanobdellota archaeon
GCAGGATCTTTCATTGTTCCTCCTATAAATCCTGCTGTTGTTTTTACAACTCCCTTAACCTTATGGAAAGCTTCCTCAACATGCCAGAAGCATCCTGCTCCAAAAGTTGCTATTTGGCTCATTCTATATTTACCTCAATTGGAAAATCACTTTCTACTACGTTAAACTCTTCGTAAGCAACATAGCCAGTCAAAACAGTTACTCCTCCAGAATATGCTCCGGACGCTAAAAGATTTCCATCCAATGAAACAGATTGTTGTTCCTGAGCTCTGTCAAATGTATACACTAACTTATGTTCCTGTCCATCTAATATAGCAATATTTTCAACAACTAAGAAAGGGATTCCTGCTGACAATTTCATTTCTTTTTGATGGTATAATATCTTTAAACCATCTATTTGTTTTGAATCAAGAAACATAAGAATATCTGCTGTTTCCTCCCCAACTTTAAAGCCTGTATCAGGAAATTTAAACTGAAAGGTAGCTGTGCCTTCATTAGAATTTAGAAAATCCTTGCCAACTGGAAAATAAATTACAAGAGGTCCTTCTCTTTCAGTGCTACCAATAAGGCCTAGACTTAAGATTCCAAAAGCTATAATTACAACTAAAATACTGCCAGCCATAACAAGGGATTTGTTCATTGTTAATTTATTGCTATTAGAATATATAAATTTAGTGATTTAGGATTAAACTCTGTCCTTCGTCTAAAGTGCCAACTCTATAGCCAAAGCCTGAGTGAAAATTACGCCATAAAGCCTATTTTTACACAAAACCCTAAGAGACATAAGGTTTATATAATAGCTATGGAATGGCATTTGGCATGACAAAACGTGCTCACATATTCCGAAATCCATGGCTGTATGCTCTGTCAATAAGGCTGCTTCATTTTAATGGATTTAAAAAGATCAGGGAGATAGTAGGGAAGAAGAAAAATGTTTTTGAACCGGCATGTGGATATGGAAGATTGCAAAAATATTTACACGACAACTGCTCTTATTCCGGCATCGACCTCAATGAGATATTCATAAATTTTGGCAGAAAAAGGGGCTTGGATATACGGATTGGGGATGTGCTCGAAGAAAAGAACTATATAAAGAGTGATATTATTATTTTATGCGATATACTGCATCACCTAACAAGGGACAATATTCATAGAGTTGTCTCAATAGCAAAAAAATTTTCCACGGAAAAGGTCGTTATAATGGAGCCATCATTTGTAGGGTTAGCATCTGGAAAAGGCTTTTTTTCAAGGCTTGCTGCCAAAGTTTTTGCAAAGGTTGATTTTGATGGCATAAATAACATAGAACACTGGTCTACAAGGCAAGACTATCAGAAACTATTCAAACATCTGAAGGAAACCAACAAATTTGCAGACATGAAAATACAAATGTCTAAGGGATATTATTTTGTGGAGTTAATCCGAGCATAAAAGTTTATAATAATAAACCATTATTTGCTCTCTAAAGAGAAGTGTCTTTAAGTTACTTTACTATCAAACGTCCTCTCATGGATCTATGCCCTGCGCCACAAGGAACACTGCAATAGAATATAAAAGTTCCAGATTTATCTGCTGTAAAATCTATAATAGATGGTCTTCCTGGAAAGAGTTGAACATTCACACCAAACTCAGCTATTGAAAAGCCATGGGTTACATCTGTGCTTGTAACCACCAACTTCACCTTATCTCCCTTAACAACAACTACTGGATTAGGGTCAAAGCCAAATTGGAATGCTTTCATTTGAACAACTCTTACCCCATTTTCTAAGTTACCGGATACTTCTGTAACAGAACTTCCTCCGGCGCATCCAGCCACTACCAGAACTAATGCTAATAAACCGACTAAAAATATTTTTTTCATTTGACACCCTTAACTATTTTTTGATCTCGCAGACATTCTGAGTCTTTCCGGCAAGGAAGAATATTGAGGCTCCTAACAAAACAGCGCTTAATCCTTGCAGCTCTAAGCCATTAAAAGGTAAAATGCTTAATGTTGCGGAAATACCAAATATAGACAAAATCACGGGGAATAAACCAGCAAAACATCCTGGACACCCATTAGCTAATGCTGCAGCAAAAATACCCACACCGCTCATCATCGAGCTTTTTTTGTCTGTAGCAAATTCTTTCATTCTATAAATCAGTAAACTAATATTAACCCCCATTAATATAGCCACGATAATATTCAGAATAAATGCGGGATATGCGTAACTTTTGACATAAGTTGTAAAGAAAAGCGAGAAACTGGTTAAGAAATAGTTTATTATTAAATAATAAATGCCTAAATAAATTAGAGTAGTAATTAAGAATATCAAAAAATATTTCTTCTGCTTCAAAACTGATTTTATTGTACTGAATCTTTCACTCATTTTGGTATATATTTGTTAGATTAAAATATTATTGCAACCATCATTTATAAATATTGTTTTTATTAATAAATTTTGTATTTAATTAACTTTCACTCAGATTTAATTTATTGCTCTGCTTTTCTTATAAACCCTAATTATAAAAAATGCCCCTATTGCAAACATAATAATGCTCAAAATCTGCCCCATCGTCAGCCAGCCGATGATAAATCCTAATTGCGGATCAGGTTCTCTGAAAAATTCCACTGTAAATCTTAAGGCAGAATACATAACGACAAACAACCAGAACATAAATCCTTTTGGCAATTTTTTATCTTTAATTATCCACAAGGTAAAGAATATTAATAAATTCTTGAATGATGCGTATATCTGGCTTGGGTGCCTGAAGCCTTCTGCATCTGGAAATTTAAAGGACCAAGGTACATCAGTAATGCGGCCATAAAGCTCCCCATTTGTAAAGTTGCCTAGCCTGCCTAAGGCTAGCCCTAATGCCACGGGTATCACTACAATATCTGCAAGTTCATAAAAATCAACCTTCTTTTTCTTGGTAAAATAAAACCCGGCTATAGCAGCCCCGATTATGCCGCCATGGAATGATAAGCCGCCATTCCATATGGCTATTATCTGAAAAGGATTATCTAAGTAAAATGGCAAATTATAGGCAAAAACATAAAAAATTCTCGCTCCTAAAACTACACCTATGATGATGTAAAGGAGAAAATCCGCAATATCATCTTTATTCAGGCTTAATTCTCTTCTCTTCGCGAGATGGACCAGCAAAAAGTAAGCGATTACAAAGCCTAAAACAAAAAACAAACCATAATACCTAATCTGGAAAGGCCCTATACTCAATAAAACAGGATCTATGTTGTGGATGAACATTTTTTAAGGGACATTTTTTACTATTTATATAGTTTTATTTTAAATGTTCAATAATGGATAAATTTAGCTATAGCTACTGCTATAATAACAGAAACCTTTAAAAGCCAGTACAAATCTCAATTACTTTTAAAATAAGTTAAATAAAATTTACAGTTTCGGGACATCGAAGATGTCCCCAGACGCTGTTTTACGGGCGCGTAAAAATGGAATACACAAAATACGAGCAAGCCAGGATTATTGGCTCCAGAGCCTTGCAGATATCACAAGGAGCCCCGTTTATGATAAAGCTATCAGATAAGGATCTGCAAAAAATAGGCTACAATCCGTTGGAAATAGCAAAAATGGAGTATAAGCAGGACCTTATTCCTATAACCATAAGGAAGCATGAGCCCGAGAAAGAAGAAAAGAAGTGATTACATGGGCAGGATAAAAACAGTTGTGGTTAAACGCGTTACAAAGCGATTGGTAGAGGAGCATAAAGATGAATTTAGCGAGGATTATAATAAGAATAAAGAAGTTGTGGCAAAATATACCAGGATAGAATCCCCAAAAATAAGGAATGTTATTGCCGGCTATGCTGCCAGGCTTGTTAAACAATCTAAAGACAACAAGCACAGAAAAAGAGTAAATCCAGAAGATATTTCTAAGTTTTATTAAAACTCTACGATTTTGAAAATTTCTCTCTTAGCTTCTTTTCAACAATTTCAGGTACTAAACCATTTAGTTTGCTGCCAAACATAGCCATTTCTTTTACAATACTTGAGTTTAAATAAACATAATTCTCTTTCGTCATGATGAAGATTGTTTCAATTTCATTATTTACAACCCTATTCATTAATGCCCTTTGGAATTCAAACTCAAAATCAGAAACAGCCCTTAATCCCCTAATTATTATTTTCGAATCTTTGCTTTTTACATAATCCAGCAGTAAACCTTCAAATGAATCGATCTCCAGGTTTTTTAGTTCTTTTGTGGATTCCTTAAGCATCTCCATCCTTTCTTCTGTTGTAAAAGTAGGCCCTTTTTCAGGATTGTCCCCCACTGTAACTATTACTTTGTCAAATATTTTTAAAGCTCTCTCAATTACATCAATATGCCCGTTTGTCACCGGGTCAAAGCTTCCTGGATAAACTGCTATTTTCATAGTTTTTGAGTAATATTAGTGGGTTTTTAAGGGTTTTGGATGGAATTTATAATAGAATTGACCTGACTTTTAGTTTCATTTATTCCATCATTATCCAAAACAAAATCAACTTTCTTGATTTTTTCCTTCAAAGGCATTTGAGAATTAATTATGTTGTTTATTTCTTTTCTAGAGTATTTATTCTTCTTTAGGATTCTTTTTATTTGAGTTTTTTTATCACATTTAACGACAATAATCTTATCAAACATTTTTTCCAATTTAGATTCAAAAAGCAATGGAATATCAACCACTATTTTTTTATTATTTTTAATTTCTTTTTTTAATGTTTTAATTATTATCGGATGCGTTAATTTATTGAGTTTTTTTAGTTTTGCAGAATTATTGAATACTATTTTCTTTAATTGATTCCTATCTAATGTTCCAAACTCTTTTTTTATCTTATTTTTTAATGCCTTATTTTTATTGTATATTCCATGGTACAATTTATCTACATTTATGACTTTAAAACCATACTTTCCGAACATATTAGCAACAGTTGTCTTTCCGCTTCCGAAACTGCCGGTTACCCCGATTATCATTTTAACAGTTCAAAGAATTTCTCTCTAGAAATTTTCAAATCATATTTAATAATTTTAATCAGTAAACCTGGTCCAATTTCTTCTCCGGAATGGTGGGGAATTGTAGTTTTTCTTCCATCTTGATGTTTGAATACCATATGACTCCCTGTTTGATGATCAAAAACAAAATCTAATTTTAGCACTATCTTTGCTAGTTCTTTTCCAGTAAGCTTTGGCAATTTTGCCAAGAATTACACCTCTAATTGCTGTATGCCTATAAATTTTCCAGAAATTTCAGGCTCTTCTGAACTTTTCAAATATGCTCTAATTGCTTCTTTGGTTCTTTCCATTAATTGGTCAATAGTTTTGCCTTGAGTATGGCATCCTGGAAGCCCAACTACTTCAGAAACATACCAACCATCTTCATCCTTCTCTATAATAACAGTAAATTTTTTAGTCATATTATCAAATTAATAGTAATTGTTATTTAAAAATATATCGGAAATTAAGTTTCAACAGCCTTTTTCATCCCAATCTTAGCCAAAACAAACTTACACACCCTTATTTACTGCAAAACCTTCTTAAAAACATACTCTTTTATTTCCTTTGGCCATGTTTTTTCAATCTCTTTTTTATATTTATGGACCCCATCAATAAAATCCTGCTTTATTTCTTTTTTGCCTTCCAGCATCTCTACAATTTCTCTCTTGGCGAAGGTAGGGACTCTTTTAAGGTTCCAGGCCTGCATCTTTAATTTCTCCTTTTTAGCATCTTTATTTGCAAGTTTCTCTTCTTCTGCTTTTTTCCATGCATCCATATAATCAAATTCCAAACCTCCTTTATTGACGTCTTTTTTTGAGCCTATCTTAGCCAAAACATTCTTGTGCATCCTTCTCAAAAATTCAACCCTGTCCTCAATCTTTAAAATATCGGTTATTCCCTGGGCAATTAGATTGAATGCAAATGGTGATGGAACAGTGGTTGTAATTTCGTCTATCTTAATATTTTTCTTTTCTATGTCTTCTATGACCTTCTTCGCATTTTCCACATCCATCAGGTCCTCTAAAACCTCACGCCTTGCTTCCCTCAATATAGAAAAATCAGGGGAGATTCTTTTTACTGCGCTGAGTAATATCATAGAGCTGACCTGCTGCCTGCCCACCCTTTTAGTATGCCCTTTATATGTCCTCAATATCATCAAAGCCCTCATCGCACAATGCCTAAATCTGCGTTTCAAAATCTCTGTCCTGTCGATTGCCATATCAAGAACTTTCCTGAAATCTTTTGATTTTATTAATTTGAAGGCATGCATTACATTAACTGATTTTTCAGAAGCGACATAGAAGCCGTTGTCATTTATTCCTATCTCCACATCCCTATGCTGAGATTTAGAAATTGCAAATGCCACAGCGCGGCTTAAACAATCATTTACTCTTCTGCCATATAAAGAATGGAATATAGTATACTTCATGCCCCGCTCATTTGTGTAATGCTCTACAATAATTCTGCTATTGGAGGGTATTTCAGCATAATTGAACTGCTCAAAGAAATAATTATATATTGAAAGTGAAGCATTCTTATCGACATAGGCATAATCATCGATAAAATCAATAATTTCTTTCTTGCTTTTACCTAAACAAAACTTTTCATTCAATAGTTTCCTGAACCTTCCAATCTCTAAAGCCAGGTCAAAGCTTAATGGCAGCATCTCTGAAAACCATGCAGGTACATTTGGAGGCCTGTTAGATGATGCAGAAACCTGAGCTACCATGCCGCGTGCAAACTTAAACTGGTAAACATTTCCCCCTAGAACAAAAGCATCTCCGGGCCTTAGTTTTTCCAGGAAGGCTTCTTCAATTGTGCCAACAACCTGCTCTCCTATTTTGACAATAACGGAAATTTGGTCCGGAATTGTTCCAATGTTGGTCATGTATAAAACTCTAGCTAATTTTCCCCTCTTGCCGATCATTCCGGTCTCTTCGTCATGCCAGATCTTGGCATAAATATGCCTGTCTTCCAGAGAAATATATTTCCCGGCCAGATATTCGATTATTTCGTTGAAATCTTTTCTGCTTAAATCTTTATAACAATAAGAGCCCTTTATTAACTTAAACAGATCATTGATGTGTATCTGTTCCTGTATAGCTATCCCGTAAATCTGCTGCGCCAGGACGTCCAAAGCGTTAGTGGGAATATGTATCTTATCTATTTTCTTCTCAATAGCGCTTTTCAATATAACTGAGCATTCAATCAGGTCATCCCTGTCTAAAACTATGATTCTTCCTTTTGTGACATCATGCAGCCTATGGCCGGATCTTCCTATCCTTTGCAGAGCTCTGGCAACAGATTTTGGAGAAGATAGACAAATAACTAAATCGATGAAACCGATATCTATTCCCAGTTCTAAGGAAGTAGAGCAAACAGCAACTTTCATTTTCCCTTCCCTTAATCTGTTTTCCAGATTATGCCTATGGTCTTTGCTCAGGCTTCCGTGATGCGCGCCTATATTATCTTCGCCGTAAAACTTCGGAAACTTTTCTTTTAAATTATGGACAACTCTTTCCGTAGCCGATCTGGTGTTTGTAAAAATTAAGGTGGTTTTGTGCTCTTGGATTAAGTTATGCATTAGATCATACATTGCATCGTGCATATTTCCATGTTCAGTGTCTATCAAATCCGGAACCGGGCTTAGAACTTTTATATCCAATTTTTTAATGAATTGTACGTCAACAATCTTACAGGGTCTTACATCCTTCCCATCATATCCAACTAAATACTTAGCAATTTCTTCTAATGGGGCGATAGTTGCGCTTAAACCAATCCGAGTCATTGCCGGGCTTAATTTTTGCAGTCTCTCTAAACTTAAAGATAAATGGGTTCCTCTCTTGTTTTCTGCTAATGCATGCACCTCATCGACTATACACCACTGCACATCCTTCAGATGATCTACAAATTTAAATGAGGATAAAACTATTGCTAAGCTTTCTGGAGTTGTGATCAGGATATGTGGTGGTTTCTTCAACATCTTTGACTTTTCATAGGTGGTAGTATCTCCAGTCCTTGATGCTACCCTGATCCCAAATTTCTTTCCAGAACTTTCTTCCATCTCTTTCAGTGGATTGGTTAAATTAACCTTGATATCTTCAGATAACGCCCTTAATGGAGAAATATAAACGCAATAAATCTTATCCTCTAAAATTCCTTTTTCGCTCGAATCAATAAGTTCATTTAAGATTGATAAAAATCCAGTCAGAGTTTTAGTAGCGCCTGTAGGAGCTGAGATCAGAATATTATTCCTGGAATGAATTTCCATAACCCCATATAATTGCGGCAAAGAATATTCCTTGAATCTTGTAAAGAACCATTTCTTGACTATAGGGTTAAGTATATGGTCTATCTGTTCAGGTTTGTATGGCTTTTGCATTGTTGTTATCATCGTGTATACCTATATATTTTCAATATTGAAAATAAATAACAATAAATTAATTGATAACTAAGAGATATTAATGAGATATATAAAAGTTGTGTAACTGATATTGGCCTGTAGAAGTAAAATTTTTAATTACTATTAGAATAGTTCGGGTAAAATGGATGATAAACCTGATTTGGAAAATAAACTTCTCGAGATAGCACGAGAAGGAATTAAAGGATATGATCCATCAAACCCCTTATCGGTATTTTTAGTATGGGATACGAAAGGTTACGAGAGGGTTGTTAGGGATGTAGTAGGTGAAGGATTAATTGAAGATTTAGCAGCTAAATCTGATGGCTTGCCACAAAATATAGCGCAATTAAATCCTAATGATTTGATTGGATTTTTAGTAGACAAAGATTCTTATTGGGGGGCTGTTAGGGATTTCGTAGCTACATTTAATGTATTGCCTCAAGACATAGGAAAGTTAACTCCTGTCCAGTTGACTGCTTTAATAATTTATACGCTGCCTGATAGGCTTGATGATGAAGGGCTTTCCAGTGTCGAATATTTACAGTTGCTTGGAAATGCTTTAGATCTTTACAGGACAATATATAATGCATCCGAAACCCATATTCCTCAAGGCGAATATCCCTTAATGTTTTTCAGAGAAACTTTCCCTGGCATGATAAAGGACAGTGGTTATGTGCCAGCTTCAGTTGCATTGTATAATCTTGCTCAAAAATCTATTTCGACTCATGCTCCAGAATTAAATGGTGAGGAGGTCTCTACAGTAATCAGGAATATAAGAAATAATCCCGATATTGCCGATACGGTCCAGGATTTTAAAGTTTGGGAGGGCATGCAGACATTTATCTACACTATTGACTCAAACGAACAGCTTGCGGAAACTATTTGGCGCAGCGTTCCAAGATTTATTGAGGCTAAAGGTTATATTCCATTCACACCAGCAGACTGGCCCTATATGGCTGCCGAGATTGAAGCAAAAGGGCCTCCAGCTAATTATATCGAAGGGTTTGAGGAAACGGTAGATGGAAATGTTCATTACATCATGCCTGGCAGAGAAGGAGATATTCAAGATTATGAAGATGCTTTAGCGTATGAAGAAAAAAGTGCTGAAAGAAGTAAAAGAAGAGCGTTGGACAGAGCAGAAGCACGACGCCAACAACAACCTGTTAGACCAGTTACGCAACCACTCCCAAAAACTGAACCAGAAATCGTTCCTGAAGATTTGGAAAAATTGGTTGAGGAAAGCGATGTTCCAGTTCCAGGTGCAGAAACAGAACAAGAAGAGTATAGGCATCCAGTATATGGTCATCTTGATACCCTCAGAACCTATCTTAAGGGTTTAGCTGCAGGTAGAAGGGAAAATAGAGGGAAAGTGCTGGAAACTTCAAATTCAATTTTGGATTACGTTAGGCATTTGTCAGAAGACATAGGATCTGATGTTGTTCGTGAGTTAAGAGATATAGTGAACAGCTCATCAGGGATTAAGAAAGGTGATAAAACTGCTTGGAGAAAAATAAAAGCATTGCAGGCAAGTTATGTTAATGCTTATGATGGATTAGTTAGCAGAATTGCGTATAAACTGCGGATACACGGAAGATAGCTCTAAACCAAATCTTTATAAACAAAATATCATTTCCACTAATTGCGCTAACAAAGTTAGCCAGTCTATTGCCGCAAGGCAAGAATAAATTATAATCATTGAATAATATCCCGTTTCGGGATGTCAAAGACATCCCCACACACTAGTGTGCGGGTACGCATAAAATGACAAGCATATACAATTGTGATCCCTCTGAGCTCGTAGATAAGGCTTCAGAAGAATTAAAGAAAATAGAGTCTATTAAAGCGCCGGAATGGGCAGTTTATGTAAAAACCGGTGTGCACAAAGAAAGGCCTCCAATAAAAAATGACTGGTGGTATGTCAGGGCAGCTTCAGTTTTGAGGAAAATCTATACATTAGGGCCTATAGGAATTTCTAAGTTAAGGGTAAAGTATGGCGGCAAAAAAAACAGGGGAACTAAAACAGAGCATTTCTACAAGGGCTCAGGAAGCATAATAAGAAAGATCATGCAGCAGCTGGAAAAAGAAGGTTTTGTAAAAAAGGACCTCAAAAGCGTGCATAAAGGAAGAATAATAACAGCTAAAGGGAAGAAATTCCTGGATGATGTTGCCGGAAAAATTTCTAAGGTTCAAGTTAAGCAAGAAGTAAAAAAAGAGGAGCCAGTTAAAGAAGAAAAGAAAGAGGCAGTTCCTAAAGCAAAGACAAAAGATGTAAAGAAAGCAGAGACAAAACAAGAGCCAAAGAAAGAAATGCCAAAACAAGTTGAACAAAAACCAGAAGTAAAACAGGAAAAAGAAACAAAACCTGAACAAAAACCAGAGACAAAACAAGAAGTGAAAGAACCAAAACCTGAGCAAAAGGAAGCTATTAAAAAATAAAACCGTAAAATAACTCTGTTTCGGGATGTCACAGACATCCCCAGACGCTGATTTAAGGGCACGTAAAAATGGATGAACTGGAAGAAATAAAAAAAAGAAAATTAGAGGAATTAAAAAATGCTCAACTGGGGCAGATGCAGCAGCAAGTCCAGGAAGAAGAGCAGTTAAAGCAGCAGCTGCAGCAATTAGAAGCGACGGTAAAGCAGGCTTTCACTAAAGAGGCATTGGAAAGGTATGGGAACTTAAAAACTGCTTTTCCCGACAGGGCAGTTCAGTTATTGGTTATTTTAGCGCAGGCAATCCAGTCTCAGCAAATGACAAAAATTGATGACAACACATTAAAAGATCTTTTGAAAAAATTAAGTCCTGAGAAAAAGGATATCAAGATAAAAAGAGTGTGATTGAAACGACAGAGTATGCTTCAGTTTCGCAGCTGAGGGACGCATATCACGAAGGGACACTACCAGAAGATAGAGCAGTAACGTTAACAAAAGTCCTAGTGAACAATTTAAACCAGGGTCTGCGTGACCGCAATGGCGATTTTGGATTCATATCCATTAAAGATGGTCCGGGCGAAAACCCGTTAACATGCTATATGGGAAATCCAAAAAAGCTGGAGGGAATTGTTCAGGGAGATTATGTGAAAATAAGCGGAATATTTACTCTGCCGCTAGATGATAATGAAGAATATACCAAAACTAAAGAAAAGATTGAGATTAAAACAATAGAAAAAATAGATGGTTAAAATGTCACGATACAAACACCCAAGCAAAAAGAAAAGATTGGCAAAGATGCATAAATTAACTAAATGGGCCCCTTTTTGGACAGTACCGAAAATATACGGCAAAACAAGAAGAGTTCATCCGGGAAGGCATACCAAGATCAAGAGAAGCTGGAGAAGAACTAAAACTAAAGCTTAGAAGTAAATTAAAACAGTCTCGGGATGTGCGGGTACGCACAATCCCAATACGCTGTTTTACAGGCGTGTAAATATGGCAAAGAAAGAAGAAACAAAAATTGTACTGGAAAGGGAGTATAATATCCCCTTAAGGAAAGAATTCCGGAAAGTGGCTAACTGGCGCAGAACAGAGAAAGCAGTCAAAGCTTTAAGAGAATTCGTAGCCAAGCATATGAAATCTGATAAGGTTCTTCTAAGCAAATATGTCAATAAAGAATTATGGAAACATGGCATCAAAAATCCACCGCATCATGTTAAAATCAATGCAAAAAAGGATGACAAAGGAAAAGTTATGGTAGAGCTAGCTGAGTTGCCCGCAAATGCAAAAAGAGAGCTTGAGAAGCAGGAAAAATCAAAGAAAGATATTACTAAGAAGGAAGAGGATAAAAAGGCAGAAGAAAAGAAAGTTGAAGATGCTAAAAAAGCTGAAGAGGCTAAAAAGAAAGAAGAGAAAGCTACTGAAACAAAAGAAACACAAGCAAAGAAAGCTGAAAAACAAGAGCTTAAGGAAATAAAAAAAGAGCTTCCAAAACAAGCTCCACAACCATTAGCAACTCCAAAACAGGTTGAGCAGCATCCAACAGCTCCTAAGGGGCAATAATATCCCAAATCACAACAATTATAAACTAACTTATCTTTCAGATTCATTAGAAAAAGAGATTATATTGGGGTTTATTTGGGTCATTTAATTTATATTCAAAGCCCGTCACGAGAGTACCCATGGGAGCTGTCGCTAAATGCAAGCGATGAACCTGGGAGTTAGTGTTACGGGCTACATTACCTTTAATAAGCTCAAAAGAACATAAGAACAAGCTTTTAGACTTAAAATTCATTATTATCACTTTATTTGCCTTTTTAAGGAGAATTAAGCAGAAATAGGTTAAATTAGGTTAAAATAAAGTAAAGCTTGTTCTAAATAAAACATTGGAGGATGATTAAAAATGGGAAAAATTAGCCCAGTTGCAGCTAAATACATAATTCATGCTACTATAGATATTGAAGGTGTCGTAGATAGGCCGGATGTAATCGGAGCTATCTTTGGGCAAACAGAAGGACTTTTAGGGGCAGATTTAGAGCTAAGAGAGCTGCAAAGATCCGGGAGAATAGGCAGGATTGAGGTTAATACAGATACCCAGTCTGGAAAGACCAAGGGCAGCATAGACGTACCTTCTTCTTTGGATAAAGCTGAAACAGCGATTATAGCCGCTGCTCTGGAGATTATTCAGAGAATAGGCCCTTGCAATGCTAAGATACAGACACAAAACATAGAGGATGTAAGGGTAAGCAAGAGGAATTTTGTTGTGGAGAGGGCCAAGGAACTGTTGAGGAACCTGCAAAATAATTCTATGCCTGATTCGCAAGAGCTTGCAGATGAAGTTGCTTATTCAGTCAGGGTCATGGAAATCCAGGAATACGGAAAAGAAAGGTTGCCTGCAGGTCCGGCTATAGACAGCAGCGATGATATTATCATTGTTGAAGGCCGTGCAGATGTACTGAATATGCTGAAGCACGGTTTTAAGAATGTGATAGCTATGAATGGAACATCAGTTCCAGAAACTATTTTAGAACTGTGCAAGAAAAAGGTTGTCACTATGTTTGTGGATGGTGACCGGGGTGGAAATTTAATCATCCGGGACCTAACATCCCAAGCCGATGTTGATTTTGTCACAAAGGCTCCTGATGGTAAGGAAGTCGAGGAAATAACCAAGAAGGAAATCCACATAGCATTGAGAAGTAAAATTTCCGGCGAACAGGCTAAACTTGAGATTACAAAGGAGTCTGAAGCATATTCTTCGCGTAATAACAACCGTGAAAATAATAATGGAAGAAAGCCGCAATTTTCAAGACCCGTACCAAGATTTACTCCAAGACCCCAGTTTAACAGGAAGGCCTTTGTAAACCCGGAACAAAAGCAGAAATTCAAGGAAATGCTTGAGAATCTAATTGGCACAAGGGGAGCGCAGGTTTTAGACCAAAAACTAAACACTCTGGGAAAAGTTCCTATAAGCGAATTGGCAACGACATTGAAAAGTTTGAATAACACTGCTTACGCAGTAATATTTGACGGCATTGTTGATCTGGACCTGGCAAAAGCTGCTGAAGGCGCTAATGTGAAATACCTTGTAGGCATGGACTCAAAGGTAAAGCCCAATGAGACAAGGTGTAATGTGCTGACTGTTGGGGAGCTTTAAGGCATTTTAATTATTATTTCTTTTATTTTTAAATTATTAAATATTTTAACTCATTACTACACGAAAGTATTTACACTTCTTTTTATATTCTAAACAAGGATTTCCTGATTAGTGTAAGGATTTAACTAGTTTCAAATATATCAATATTCAAAATGGCGGAGTTAAAGAGAGTATTGGGTTTTGGCACTATTCTTTCTTTAGCAATTGCTTCTATAATGGGCACCGGGATGTTTTTTGGTGCCGGTATCGGTGCTATTTATTCCGGAAATGCATCTATAATAGCCTGGATCATAATATCCCTTGTTGCCATCTATATAAGCACTTTTTTTGGAGAGTTGGTAGCGATGTTTCCAAGAGCTGGTGGTGTTTATGAATTCTCAAAGCAAACATACAACAGGTTTACATCATTTATGATCGGATGGTTAGCGTGGTTAGTCGGAAACCTGACCACAGCCTTGTTAATTGTCGCAGCGATTGATTACATAATTCCGGATCCATCAAGATTTTTTCTTAAGCTCATAATAAGCGTCATTTTGATAATTATTCTTAATATAATTGCATTCCATGGCATAGAAGCCAGTGGCTTTGTTGTGGTAATCTTAGCCATCCTATCGATAAGCCTGATCCTGTCAGTAATTTTTCCAGGAGTTTTCTTTATGGACATCGGCAACTTAACGCCATTTTTTGCTTTGGGCATCACTCCTATCCTCATAACGATATTTTTTATTGCAGAATCTTTTTTCGGATGGGAATCGGTAACTTATCTTTCCGAAGAAACAAAGGACCCTAAAAAAACAATTCCAAAAGCTCTTGTCTATGGAACGATAATCGTAGGTGTTTCAGCAACATTGATATCTTTAGTTTCCCTGGGAATTGTACCCTGGGAAATTCTAGCTGCAACTCCAGCCCCATTATCATTGGTTTTTGAACGCATTTACGGGGCCTTTGGAACAATACTAAACTATGGGGTCTTTATTGCTTTGATTGGCTCTGCAGCCGGCGGCATAATTACTATGCCTCGCTTGATTCTTGCTTTAGCCCGTGATAAGCTGTTCATAGCGCAATTAAGCGACATACATCCTGTATTTAAAACACCTTACAAGGCAATCATATTCCAGGCTATAATCAGCATAATCATTTTAACCATGGCAATGGGAAGGTACAGGACTTTACTGAGTTTATTGCTTCCTTTGGGGCTGATAATGTATATCTTGATCATCATGATAGTACCTATCCTAAGGAAGAGGTATCCGGATATGCAAAGAAGCTTTAAAGTACCTTTTGCAAACATCGGATCTTATCTGGTTGTTGGATTTCTGATTTCCCTTATGGTGATATGGATTACATCGGAACCAAATGCTTGGCAGATATTGAAGCTAGGCCTGTCATTTGTCGCTATAGGCATCCCGATCTATCTTCTGCTTGAGGCTTATTATGACCCGGATTTTATTATTCGCGTTAATGATGCATTGGCTTATTTTACGCTGCTCACAGAAAGGTTCATACTTCCAAGCAATGTCAGGAAAGAAATACTTACATTATTAGGAGATATAAGAAGCAAAACTGTTCTGGAATATGGGTGCTCTGTCGGAACATTGACATTGGATTTAGCAGAGAATGTAAAGCCAGGGGGAAAGGTTTATGCAACAGACCTCTCTAAAAAAGATTTGATTATTACAAATAACCGGATGAAAAAGAGAGGGCATGAGCATGTCATTATTATCCATGACGAGCACCAGGTAAACAGGGTTCATCCGGACATTCCGCATGTCGATTCCATAGTCAGCATGGGGATGATGGGCTATATGCAGGATGTTAAAAAAATCTTAAGGGAAATGTGGGAATTGATGCCTTATGGGGGCAGGATAGTTTTCGTTGATTACGCTGATTTCTTTAAGGTAATACCGAACGTCGCATGGCTGAGCAACGATGCAGTAATTGAAAAGATCTTCAGGGACGCAGGATTCTCTGTCTATGTTTCAAGAAAAAAAGGCTTGTTCTGGAACTATATTTACGTCTATGGGCTTAAGTTCAGGAAAGATATACCTTATGTTTAATCTTTTCTCAAGGATTAATATTAACGAAGCCATCTACCTTAGTGATTATGTTCGCACCGGGGTTGACATTGCCTACGATATTTTCCTGCAAAAATAAAACATACTCCTTATCAATATAGTTAACAACAAGTTCCCTATTATCAATAATTTCAATAGTATAGCTATTTCCTTCTATTTTATTTGGAAGATTAAAGGTTCTGCTGTAGCCATCGCTTACAGACCTTGCAAGGTCTATCTCATTCTTTGCCAATGTCGCTATGCCCTCTGCAATATTTTGTCTTTCATTTTCCTGTGCCTCAAGAACTTTGGATGTAACAATTGCAATAACGCCTACAAATATAAGGAACATAAAAGCTATCAGTACTATAAATTCTATTGCAAACTGGGCATTGTTTTGTCTTGACATTCCCATTAATGATTATTTTCTTTGTTATGATTTTATTTCTTGACCCCATTTCAAGTTTTTTCTATACGCACTTCCAATCCGGTTCCGGGGTCCACAGCTTGTATCCTTATTCTTTTTAATCCAGAGTTTGCAAGATATAACAGCGAAGCAGCATCTGATTTAATAGGAATGTCCACAGATGAAAAGAAAACCATCTGATTTTCACCAATCTCACTTGATCGGGTAAACACCAGTTCCCTATCTCCCAAAATATCAACGCTGTCTATACTTTCCGGAATTTTAAGCTCTAATATAATTTTTGCTCCTTCTCCGGAATAATAAACTATTTCTGCAGTATCAACTACCGTGTTGCCTATCTGGTTTATCTGGGAATCTATAATCTGTTCGTTGGATTGAGAGCCGTACCTAAAGAACAGATAAGTTATAGGAATTATTAAGCCCAGTACCAATGCAACTATCAGTAAATACTCCAATGACGACTGTGCTTTTGCTATCATGGTGAAATTGCCACTGCAGTTATTTTTCCATTAACATCATGCTCTGGCTGGGTGGGTGTGGCCGGAGCATGGTATCTCATAGTAATTTTTGCTTCTGTCCTCTCACCAACAATAAAGCCCCCTCCGGAACAACCGGAAAAGGCAAAATCCTGCTCTACCCCGGACTCCCAATTAGAAATCAGTGTAGGATGTGTAGTGCAACTTAAAGCGTCTGCAGCTTCACTGGTTATAGAAAAACTATTCAGGGTTATTTCCTCACCCAGATTATTAACCAGCTTAAACCTCACCTCATCACCAACAAAAACAAAATCTATGCACTCAAACTGCGATGGAAAATTACATTCCTGCGGCAGGAACTTTGAAAAATCGAAAATTCCGAAATAATACAATGCTCCGATAGTAATCAACATTGTCATGAAAGCCCATGCGTAAGTGGTCAAGAACTCCAATGCTGCTTGTGATTTGACCTCTTTTTTCATAATCCAGCCTCTAAGTCTTACTTTTAGAATTATTCTTTAAATAGTTTTCTCAAAAAGAATTAAAAAAGAAATTATGTTGTCACGGTGGTAAATACTTCTCCTGAAACTTGATGAGAATAAGTAGCGCTTGATTTTGCAAAATGATAGTCTATATCAATAGACACTTTTCCTTTTGTGCCAGCTACAAAGCCAATAGCCGCTCCATTACATCCAGTAAATGGAATATCCAGTATCTCAGCAGTATTCCAAGTAAAAGGAGTAGAAGGTTTACTGGTGCAATCATAAGCTGTTGAAGATTCAGAACTTAGAGTAAAACTATCCACAACGATAGCTTCTCCTGCATTATTTTTTAGTAATAGGTCCAAAGTAGCTACTGTAATTTCAAAATCCTCACAACCAATCTCTGGTCCAAAATTGCATCTGTCTGGCAGTAATCCACTCGGATTTAGTATCCCAAAATAAGCTAATGCGCCTATCATTATTAAAATAACTAAGAAAGCCCATGCGTATGTTGTTAAGAACTCTAATGCTGCTTGTGATTTCTTAAACATCATTACCTCTTTATTAACAATTGATTATTTAAGTATTTTCTATTTTATTAATAGTATTTAAACCTTTCTGAAATTAATTCAGATAATGGTAGAAAAGATTTCCCCATTTACATCATGAAGATATGTAGACCCGCTTCTAACTGAATAATAAGTCAGTTTAATTGAAACTTTGCCTTTCTCTTCTGCAACAAAGCCAACCGCACCTGTATTGCATGCAGGGAAAGTAAAATCTTTAATACCCCCTACTGGCCACACCTCACCTATAGGTGGAACCGAAGTGGCTGCACCACAAGCTAATGCAACTGACGCTTCTGTAGTTACGGTTATACCATCTATATTTATTGACTCTCCAACATTATTCTTCAGCTTTACTAAAACTGTTCCATCAGTTCCATCAGTGCCATACGCAATCTGAAAGTCCTGGCAATCTACTTCTGGCCCAAAATTGCATCTGTCTGGCAGCAATCTGCTTGGCCTTAATATCCCGAAATAAGCTAATGCGCCTATCATTATTAAAATAACTAAGAAAGCCCACGCATATGTCGTTAAGAACTCTAATGCTGCTTGTGATTTTCTTTCCATATTAAATCCTCTTTTTGAATTATAACTTCCATTGTGCGTATTTAAATGTTTCTATATTGCAATCATTGCGTAAAACCAAAATATTAAATATCAAGCCAAACCCACAAGACTCATGGATCATATCGGCAAAGGAAAAAAGATTATTGCGCAAGTGTCTGTTCTAAAAAGTATCTCTACTTCTATATTTAATGCCTTAAAGATTATTATAGGTCTTATAATATTAATCTTTTTTGTATCTATACTTTTAGGAATGTTTAAGGGTAATGGTTTGGATGGAAATGTCGCTGTAATTGAGATTACAGGAACGATTGTAGCTGAAAAAGACACTAATTTTTTATTTGAGGATGTAACCTCATCGGAGGATATAAGAAGGTTGATCAGAAGGGCTGAGAGGAATGATAAAATAAAAGCGATAATATTCAAGATCAACAGTCCAGGAGGCAGCGCAGTTGCCTCAGAAGAAATAGCAAATGAAGTAAAAAAACTGAACAAGACATCAGTCGCATGGATACGAGAAATAGGAACATCAGGAGCTTACTGGATTGCTTCTTCTTCAGACTATATAATCGCAAACAGGATGTCCATAACCGGTTCCATCGGAGTTATAGCATCTTACCTGGGTTTTTCCGGTTTATTAGAAGACCATAATATCACTTATGAAAGATTAGTTTCCGGAAACCTGAAAGACATAGGAAGCCCATTTAAGCAAATGACTCCGGAAGAAAGGATATTATTCCAAAAAAGCCTTGATGAAATCCACGATTATTTTGTAGAAGAGGTAGCGAATAATAGAAATTTGAAGAAAAGGGATGTAGAGAAAATTGCAACAGGTCAGTTTTTTATCGGCTCTGAGGCAAAGAAGCTTGGACTCGTAGATGAATTAGGCGGAAGAGATGAAGTAATTGCTTATGTTGAGGAACAAATAGGAGAAGATGCTGACTTTGTAGTTTATGAAAAGAAAAAGGGCTTTTTGGCATCTTTAAGCAATGTTTTTAATGAAAACTCCTTTTACATAGGCAAAGGCATTGGAAATTCATTCTTTACAAAAGCTAAGTTGGCAGATAGAATAGGAATTTCAACTTAGAGTAATTAATTCAGAAATGCTTAAATATATACGCTTTAATAATTACCTACTATGTTCAAAAAGAGGAATGCACAAGGGCTTTCTATCACCACCATTATAATTGCAGTTATCGGATTAATAATACTTGTTGTTTTGATTGCTATTTTTACTGGAAGGATTGGTTCTTTCGGTAAAGGGTTAGATGCGGCTGAGAAAAATATAATTCAATCCTGTAGTTCATTGTGTGGAGTACAAGGATTTATTAAAGCTAGTGGTACTACAACAAACAGCGCGGCATGCAAAACTGCGAATCCCAATGCATTTAAAGTTATATCAGGAACTTTTACTGATGTAGCGACTGGTGTATGTTGCTGTATACCCTAAATATAAATATTTTTTCTTACTTAAAACAAGAGAACTAAACCACTTTAACTTCTTCAACCTTAAAATATCTCTTAACAATATCACTTGTTAGATTGATATTATGCCTGTCTCTTCCGATTAACAAACCTTTTGTTTTGGTATCATTGCCATAAATAGTCACTATCATATCTTCTTCTTTTATCTCTTTGGCCTTAAGCGGAGAAATCAGGTTCTGAACAAACTGGGAAACATCATTATTGAATTCCACAAGCTTTATCTTTTTCTTCAAAGCGTTCTCAACCCTTTTGATGTTAGAGCCGTGCTTTCCTATAGCTTTGCCCATCTCATTTTCATGAACAACAAACATCACAGTATCATTCACGATACAATCCTTCACTTTTGCCCCTGTTAATGATTCAAAAAGTGATATGTACCTCATTATATCCAGGGTGTATTTTATCCTTGTCACTTACTCTGCACCTGTCAAAAACCACCCATGAAAAATTAGATGGTATTTTTTATTAGTATCGCATTCAGTGGTTTTTGATGCTCAAAATTCCACTCAATGGATTGTTTTTGAACACACAAAATTCCAATTGAATGTATTGCTTGCCTCCAAATTGATTATTGTTGATTAGTGGAATTTTGTTGCTTTAATATAGACAGAACAGAAATAGAAAACGGTTTCTTGCATATTATGCCCAATTCATCATTAGGATAGCTTACTTTAACAGTCTCAGCCTTGCTCAAGCCAGCATAATAATTTAGATCATCAACAACATTTTCAGCACAATTAGAGCTTATAATTATCTTCTCAACCTTACCTAGTTTAAGGTTCTTAATGGTCCTCTCAGTACCGATAACAAGATTCTTTGTCTTGATAAGCTTCTTTATTTGCGTGGATGTGAGAGATTCTTTGCGTGGCATCTTTATTTTTTAATTGGTCTAGTGACTAAATCTGGAACCCCGGTTCCGATAGGCACAGGTTGGTTGAGCATTACATTTTCAACAACGGAGTTAAGATGGTCAACTTCCCCGATTAAGGCGGCATTTATTATATGCTTTACTGGCGTCTCAAAGCTCGCTCGCGCTAAAACAGATGATTTCTCACTCACAACACCATACCTTGTAATCCCCTTTATAGCTCCGTAAACGCACATTGTATCAGCAACTAACATTATATGCCTGATATCTACATTAAATCCCTGGTCTTCTATCACCTTAAAAACCTCATCAATTATTGCTTGCCGTGCTGCCTCTATGCCCAAAACATCTAAAATTTCAAAAATATTGTTAGTCGTTGTTCTATAAGCGTCAACGCCTTCAAGCTGCAAAATTTCTGAAAGGTTGGATCCAGAAGTCATAATTACATATTCATCATCCCTCTTTACTGGCAATACCTGACCGATGTCCTTTACTCCACTGATATGGATATCTTTTATCTTTTCTTTTGCCTTGTATATCTCATTAAGGCTTTCTTCTTTATTTCTGCTTCGCAATAAGATAGAATCCTTATTATCTTTCACATTAAACCCTTTCAACTGCTTGCTGAGGCGGTTAATAACCTGGGAATTGGTTAACCCGAGATTTTTCATTTTTTCCTTGTCCATTTTTATCTCGATTTCTGAATCAAGAAGGCTTATGGAAAATTCCAAAGCGATATGGCTCAGCTTTGTCTCCTTCAGCGCAATGGCAAATGCCTTTATGTCTTTGCCTTTTGAGTAAGGAGGTTTAAGGTAAATTTCCATCGCCGGCGTCTTTAAGTTTTTTCTTCCATCAAGAATCTCGATGATTCTTGGCAATCCTAATGTAACATTCATTTCTGCCACTCCTGCAAAATGGAATGTATTCAAAGTCATCTGTGTACCAGGTTCACCTATAGATTCTGCCGATATGATACCTACTGCCTCTCCTGGTTGCACCTTGGCATCCTCATATTCTACTACAGTATTATCAAGTATTTTTTTTAATTTTGCCTGATTTATGGATCCTTTCTTTTGGACATAATCCTGAATATCTTCAAGTATCTTTTTAGGCAATTTATCCGCATATTCATCCATTAATTTATCCATTTTAACCGATTGATCTAATTATCCTCTTAACATTTATAAATCCCTTCTCAGATTTTGAAACATCTATGCCATCTTCCCCATAAGCAAACTGGATTATCTTGTTTGATGCGTCTCTTACAGTGCCATCCTGCTCCACTTTCAGGTCCTGCATGGCATTCGCAAGTCTTCTGTACAAGTAGCCGGATTTAGGCGTCCTTAAAGCAGTATCCATCAAGCTGTCTCTTCCGGTCATTGCCCCGAAAAAGAATTCTGTTGGAGACAAACCTGTCTTAAACCTGTTGCTTATAAATCCACGGGCATCAGGACCCAAATCATTTCTTTTAAAAGCTGACAGGGATCTCGCCTCAAAACCTTTTTCTATTCTCTTGCCGCGCATAGCCTGCTGGCCGACGCAAGCTGCCATTTGCGCAAGGTTAAGCAGATTCCCTCTGGCGCCGGATTTCGCCATTATCATCGTATGGGATTTTTGATCAGCAAAATTCGCAACTATAGACCCAGTCTCATTTCTTGACCTATTCAAAGTTTCCAGAATTTTAATTTCAAGGCTTTCTTCTAAAGATTTTCCAGGGAATGATTCCAGCTTGTTATCCTTCCACATGCTTATTAAATTACCGACTTCTTTTTTCGCATTGTCGAGTGTTTCCTGGATCTTTAAGCTTGCATTTTCTGGAAGATCTGTGTCTGAGACAGCGCAGGTAAAACCTCTTTTCAGCAAAACCTCTATTCCCAGCCTAAATATTTTTCCGATCAGGTCTATTGTAAAATCTTTTCCGTATTTCTTGTGTAAATTCCTCAATAGCAGCCCGGAACCCTCTCCTAAATTGCTGATGTCCATGTAACCTTCCGAAAGTCTTCCGTTTTTTATTACAACATCATCATCTTCTTTTGTTTTTCCGGTGAAGTTAAAATCCTCAGGTATCAAAGCAGAAAATACTTCTTTTCCGTCAATCTTCTCTTTCCGGGACAATCTTGAAAAGTTATCTATTCCTACTGATGCTAATAAATCAACAGCTTCATTCCGGCTCAATGTCATATTTTTTGTAAGCAAATAATTGCCGGAAATAGCATCCTGAACACAGCCAATTATACTTAACCCGTATCTTAAAGAAATAAGCTGTGTTTGCACTTCCATTAGTATCTCAGCTTCTGCGCGAGCTTCTTCTGTTTGAGGAATATGCAAGTTCATTTCGTCACCATCAAAATCAGCATTATACGGATTGCATACCCCTGGATTCAATCTCAATGTCTTTCCGGGCAATACCCTGATTCTGTGGCACATCATTGACATCCTATGCAAGCTGGGTTGCCTGTTGAAAACAGCTAAATCACCGTCCATAAGATGCCTCTCGACAGTATAACCGGGCTGTATCTCTTCCAAACTCGCCTCCTTAGTTTCATCAGTAATCTTTTTCTTCTTCCCGTCCGGCCTTATTATATAATTTGCGCCCGGATATTTTTTAGGGCCGCGTTCTACAAATTTCTTCAGGTATTTCATATTCCAGGTATTGACTCTCTCTGGCACCGTAAGTTTCATAGCTATTACATCTGGAACCCCTACTTCATTAAGCTCAAGCATAGGATCAGGACTTATAACCGTCCTTGCGCAGAAATTAGTCCTCTTGCCGGCTAAATTATGCCTTATCCTGCCCTCTTTGCTTTTTATTCTCTCTGTTAAAGTCTTTAATGGCTGCCCAGACCTGTGCCTGGCAGGGGGCAATTGTGCGATTGCATTATCAAAATATGTTGTTACATGATATTGCAGCAGATCCCATAAATCCTCAACTATAATTTCCGGCGCGCCTGCGTTTATATTTTCAAATAATCTCTGGTTTATCCTTACTATATCACCAAGCTTATGCGTAAGATCATCCTCGCTTCTCTCTCCGCTCTCTAGTGTAATACTAGGCCTCATCGTTACTGGAGGTATTGGCAACAAAGTCATAATCAGCCATTCAGGCCTTATATACGGTACAACTAATCCAAACAGAAGTAAATCATCATCAGGTATTTTCTCCATCCTCGCTCTTACTTCAATTGGACTTAATCTTTTTTCATCTTCAATAAAAGTTGTTGGCTTTTCCAGCTTGATTTTTTTCTGGCGCGCCTTACAGTGAGGGCATTTATTAACTGTCTTCAAAGTTACTATTATATCCTTTATTTTATCTCTTCTGCCTTCTAAGCCTTTTTCCTTTTCCACCTCATCCAAAACTTCCTTAAATTTGTCTATCTTATTTTTTGGTATCAGGATTCTGCTGCAGTCTCTGCAGGTTGATTTTAAAAGGGTCATAAGTATATTTACAAATTTCACATGCACTATAGACCTTGCAAGCTCGATATACCCGAAATGCCCAATGCATTCTTTTAATTTTGAACCGCAAGTCTTGCACCTTAATCCGGGATCTATCACTCCCAACCTTATGTCCATTAAACCGCCATCTACAGGATAGCCTTCCTTATCATACAGTTCCGGAGTCACAATCTTTGCAGAGGCCATATCCTTAATAATCTGCGGACTCAAAACAGAAAAAACGATGCTTTTTACCTTCTTATAAATATGTGTCTCCTGCTGCTCAATTCTTTCTTCTTTCTTTTTCTCTGTTGCTTCTGTCTTTTCTTCTTCTGATTTCTCCTCTGTTTTTGTTTCTGTAGTTTCTGCTGATCCTTTTTCTTCTGTGACTTTTTCTTCAGTTGTTTCTTCTGCTTTATCTTCTACTTTATCCTTTACTTCTGTTTTCTCTTCAACCTTTTCAGTTTCCTCTGCTTTAGTTTCTACCTTACCCTTTGCTTTCTCTTCAACTTTTGCAGATTCCCCAGCTTTCTTTTTTTCTTTTGGCATATTGTTATCTAACCTCTTCCAAAACTACTTGACCAGTAAGTAAATCATAATGGGCAATTTCAGAGTATGTATCTACCTTCACAACACCCGTGTGCTCTGCATAACCCACAACAGGACCTTCAGCACCAATAGTCAATGGATAAATACCCTCTATTTTTTCCCTTCTGTCAAACGGAGCTATTCTACGCACAACATTGTCCAAACCATCAGTAACAATTAATATATCCGGCTCTGAAGGTGAGGAACTACTCTCTACTCTTACTTTCAAGTTTGTCCCCCGAACTTGCATTTCATTATTATACCACTTCGGTTGATTCATTTTAATTAATTTTAATTCTAATAATTTTTATTGAATTTAATTTATTGATGCTAATATTTGCTCTCCAGCTGCAATCTCTGGTATATCCCCAATGACTTAAATTCATCAAGTATTAATTTGAACGCATAACTTATTTCCACATCAGTTATCTCGACATTTTCCCCACATACAGGGCAATAGCTTTTTCCTTTGTATTCATCTTTAATTGCTATGAGGCCGCAATTCTCGCATACAGGGACAATTGTTCTATCAGAATCAAACCTTTCTTTCAAAAGCAAGGAAGCGCCGTGGGCAACAAAAGTATCTTTTTCCATTTCCCCCAATCTTAAACCGCCTTCCTTAGCCCTGCCTTCTGTTGGTTGTCTTGTAAGCAGCTGTATCGGACCTCTGGCTCTTGAATGTATTTTGTTAGCTACCAGGTGTTTCAGCTTTAGATAGTACATACTGCCGACAAAAATTTTAGCTTCCATAACCTCTCCGGTTATGCCGTTATAGAAAGTCTCTACACCATTTTCCCTAAAGCCCAATCCCTTCAATTCCTCTCTTAGCTTTTCTTCGGGTTCCGCATCAAAAGTCGTTCCATTGATGTATCTTCCGGACAAAGCCCCTACTTTCCCGCCTAGAATTTCTATTAGGTGGCTTATGGTCATTCTTGAAGGTATCCCATGAGGGGAGAATATTAAATCCGGAACTATCCCTGATACTGAAAAAGGCATATCCGCTTCCGGAACTATCAATCCAACAACTCCTTTCTGGCCGTGCCTGCTTGTAAACTTGTCCCCTATCTCAGGGATCCTCTGGTCCCTTAGCCTTACCTGCACCAGTCTGTTACCTTCCTCATTTTCCGTTAGTAAAACAAAATCAACAATTCCCTGCTCACCGTGTTTCATGGCTACTGAACTTTCCCTTCTTGTTCCGGCAGCCAGATTGTATTCTTCCAGGGAGCTTAAAAACCTTGGCGGGGATGTTTTTCCGATAATGACATCGCCTTCCGCTACCTGCGCTTCTGAATAGATTATTCCATCCTCCTCCAAAAATCTATAATCACGCTCGCTTTTATATCCCTTAACATCTTTATCAGGTATGCTAATCTGGTCAATTAAACCTCCGGAATACCTAAGCTCTTCTGAAATACTGGGCCTGTAATACGTTGAACGCCCGAAGCCCCGGTCTATAGAAGCCTTGTTTAGGATTATTGCATCCTCCATATTATAACCCTTATAGCTCATAACTGCTATAATAATATTCTGTCCAGCAGGGTGTTTGCTATAACCGCTTATTTCGTGCATAATTGTGTTTACAATTGGGACCTGAGGATAATGCATCAAATTGACATCCATATCCATCCTGACAGCAAAGTTTGAACTGTACAGGCCCAAAGCCTGCTTTTGGTTTTTAGAGCCGGCATTTACACGTGTAGACTGGTTGAAGTTTCCATACGGGACTAAAGCGGTAGTTAAGCCAAACATTGCCAAAGGTGTAATCTCCAAGTGCGTATGCTCCGGAGTGATGTCCTTTTCAAAGAAAGCTACCAAGGCATTTTCCTCCTCACCAGCATCTAAATATTCCATAACTCCTTGCTTAATCAGGTCACTCCATGAAATTTCATTTTTTTCCAGCTGCTTAAGGTGCTTTTCCGTCAATAACGGCTGGCCTTCCCTTACTATTATCAATGGTCTTCTGGCGCGGCCTTTTGAAGTCTCTATAAAAATTTCATCTGCCGTCTCATTATGATACACATTGAGATTTGAAGTCATATTATTGGCTCTTCTCTCCTCTTTGATCCTGGCAACAAAGCTATTTGCATCATCAACAGTTCCTATAAATTTGCTGTTTATGTACGCTTCTGTCATATTACCTTATCACCTTCAAACCCATGTTTTTCAACTGCTTGATTATTTCATCCTCATTTGAATTATTTGAGATAGAGCATAAAAGAGAAAGGTTCTTTCTTAAACCGATATTAGTTCCTTCCGGTGTTTCTATCGGGCACAACCGTCCAAGATGAGTGCTATGAAGCTCACGAGCATCAAAATTTTCTTGGCTGGCGCTCAATGGACTTACAACACGCTGCAAGTGAGATAACATCTCCAGATAATTCAACCTCTGGATTCTCTGGCTAATGCCTTTCCTTCCAGAGACCCATGTCCCTGTTGCCATGGCAGAATAAATCCTCTGTGTAAGCAGCTTGTCTCTTATAAGATTCTTTATCGTAGGGAATTTTCCGCGCTTGACCATTCTCTGGAAATTGTACAATAGATCTCCGATAAGCACTTTTAGGTTAAGCCTTAACAAATCTCCAAGCAGGTCTCCGGATAACTTTAACCTTTTGTTCATGTAATGGTCTTTATCATCCGTACTAAGCTCTTCTCTCGCTACTCTCAAAAACCGCTTAATCATCTTACATAGGTTATAAGCCTTAAAAATTCTGTCTTCCTTTTTTATGCCAAGATGCGGCAGCAGATATTTGTCAAGAATCTCGCGCATCCTTTCAACCCTTACCTCTTTCGACTGGGTAACGCCTATCTTCTTTGCAATAAAATCCAGAGCCTCATCCTCAGTTTTGACACTTGCAAACTCAATCAGATTAATTATTACCTCATTATATTGTTCTTTAGTTGAAATAAATTTAGTTATTTCCTCATCCTTAAGAAGCCCAAGAGCTTTTATTATGATCATAATAGGAATTCTTTTGACTCTGGTAAAAGTCAAATAGAAAATACCATCCTTTAGTTTCTCCATCGTATGAGGTATCTTAAACGAGCCGTACTCAGAAAATAATTTTCCTACATACTCCGATGTCCCTGATGTTGGTTTTTCAACAAGGAATTTGTTAGAAGCTAAGTCTTCTATTGTTATAAGAAC
>JADFJW010000008.1 GCA_022565235.1 Nanobdellota archaeon
AATAAGACAGAACTTTCATTTTTAGATATACTTATACGGGCCTTATATAAATTTTTATCATTTCACTATTTCGAAATGATAATAAAAGTTTAATAAAGAAGTCTTTTTAATATGATAATGGGGTGTTGTATTTGGGTTTTTTAAAGTTCTTAAAAAGAGATAAAGGCAAGGAACCGGATTTTGATTTGGAGAATGCTGATGAGTTGGATATACCCCCTCCACCGCCTAAATTTGGAAAAGATCTTAGCGGAGGGAATGAAGAATTTCCAGAGCTTCCAGAATTGCCTGAGAATCTGGAGGATAAGAACATTACTTCTGAGGTTGAAGAAAAACCCTTTCCAGATTTGGAACCTTTGCCAGATAAGCCAGTTCCAGAATTAAATGCCCGGGGTATTGATGTTCCAAAATCCGGTGTAGAGATTCCTAAAACTCCGCAGCCGATCGGACCACTATTTCCAAGAAAACCAGAACCACTTTTTGGAAAACAAAAATTTGAGGAGGAAAAGCCCACAACTGAGGTTGAACTAGAAAATGCAAGACCAAAAATAACCCCTTATGAAAGGTTTGAAAGGTCAGCTGTCAGAGAAGAGCGGGCTGTATTAAAAAATAAAGGAGTAGAGGGTCCAGTTTATATAAGAATTGATAAATTCAAGAATATTTTAGCTGGAACAAGAACAATAAGGAATAATCTGAAAATAGCTAACCAATCTATTGAAAAATTGAATGAAATAGATGCGAATAGTGAAAAGGTGTTGGAAAAATGGCATAATTCCATGACCGATTTGCAAAAAAAGCTTATTTTTATAGATAAAATGTTGTTCAAAAAAAATTAGGGTGCTTGGAAAACAAGGTTTTCCGGCACCTCCAAAATTAAAATTTTGTAGGTAGCGAGAAATTCAAAGAATTTCTTGCACCTCTTCGTAATACTCAGAGGTGATATAACATGGTAAGAACAGGAGAAGCTCCAGTTTTTGTAAAAATGGATGATTATAAGGACATTTTGGATGTATTGGACCTTATAAAAGACAGATTAGGGGAAGCAAAGAGGACTTTAGCAGACATTAACGAGCTTAAGAATGATGAAGATGCAGAACTTGAATTGTGGAGCTCCACATTAAATGAAATTGAAAATAAATTAGATGATATAAACAGAACTCTATTTGAGCCTGAAAGCACCTATTAGAATGGAAATGGAAAAGGAAGATATTTTTTTTGTCGAAGTTGACAATCCAGGAGATGTTAAGAGGAATATTTTGGAATCTCTAAAAGAAATAGTTGAAAACCTGCAAAGATTTGAAAAATTTAAGGAAACAAGAAAAGATAAAGTTGATAATGTGAACAAATTAAGAAATATCATAAAAGAGATAAACAAGCTTGTTCCGAGATTAAAACAATCCTTTCCAGAAGCAAAAATCAGGGCTATAAAAACGGTAAGCAGGCAACCTAAGATGAAGGTAGTTAAGGGCAAAAATATTCCTGTGGAGAAAATTAAAAAACCTCCTACCGAACTGCAGAAACTTGAGGATGAGTTAGGCCAGATAGAAAGTAAATTGCAAGGATTGAGGTAAGATTTTAATTCTTAGCAATGTTTTTAAACCATAAATTAGTTCTTAATCTAACTACGCGGGGACAGCGGGAAATTAAAAATTTCCTAGCCCCCGCTTCGTTCGCTACGCTCACTACGCGGGGATGCCGGAGTGGCCAAACGGGACAGTTCGTTTGGTATTTAGGTGCTAAATGAGTCTATACTCAAGTCGTTTGAGTGATGAGGCAGAAAGCCGATGAAATACTCGTGGGCCATCTGTTAGCTTAGTGCTTACGCAGGTTCGAATCCTGCTCCCCGCATTTTAATTAACAATACTTCTATTAAGCTGTGCCAGAGCGGACTTTAGTCAAAATACTAATTTTAATTTATGACTTGGCATGCTTTTTCCCACCCACCTCCCCTAAATTGGCACAGCTTACTTTATTAACAATATTTTTAAACTTACATTATTCTTAATGAAAGAATGATTCAAATCTATGCAGTAGGCGGTTATAATGAGGTCGGGAAAAACTGCACAGCAATAAATGTTGATGGAGAAGTTCTAATTATTGATTTAGGGATTCATCTGGAAAATTACATCAAGCTTACACAAGATGAAGACTTGGTAAAGATAGATGCAGATAAGTTGATGGATGTTGGGGCTGTCCCTAATATTTCTGTTTTGGACAAGATAAATAAAAATGTTAAAGCGGTTATCATAAGCCATGCCCACCTAGACCATGTAGGGGCTGTTCCATATATTGCAGACAAATTTAATGCTCCAGTTATATGCGCACCCTATACAGCTGAAGTGATCCAAAGCATACTGAACGATGAGGGGATTAAGCTCAAAAACGATATAAAAACCGTAAATATAAATTCCAGATATAAGATTTCAGATAAAATTGAGATTGAGTTTATTCATATAACCCATTCTATACCTCAATCTGCATTGGTTGCAGTGCATACAAAATATGGGGTGATTATTTATGCTAACGACTTTAAGCTTGACCTGCACCCTACCCTTGGGAAAAAGCCTAATTTCAAAAGAATGGAGGAAATAAGCAGGGAAAATGTATTGGCCTTGATAGTGGAATCAACTTATGCATCTGACCAGAGAAAAACACCATCAGAGCAGGTTGCAAAAGAGATGTTGAGGGACGTTTTATTGGGAACCGATAACAAGGACAATCTGATTATTGTGACCACATTTTCATCTCATATGGCAAGGCTAAAATCGATCATAGAATTCGGGAAAAAGCTCAACAGAAAAATTCTTTTTTTAGGAAGGTCCTTATCAAAATATGTAAAGGCTGCTGAAAACATAGGGATAGTAAATTTTTCCAATGATGTTGAGATGATAAAATACAGCGGGCAGATAGAAAGAAGGCTAAAAAAGATTGATAAGGACAGGAAGAAATATTTATTAGTTACAACGGGCCATCAGGGAGAACCGAAATCTGTTTTGTATAAAATCGCAAAAGGGGTGTTTAAATTTGATTTGCATGCAGAAGATAATGTTGTTTTTTCCTGCAGAACCATACCTACACCAACAAATATAGCAAATAGAGAAGTTTTGGAAAATGAATTAAAACTGTTTGGAGTGAGGATCTTTAAGGATATACATCAATCGGGACATGCTGCTCGTGAAGATCTAAGGGATTTTATAAACTTAATAAAACCTAGAAATATTATACCTGCTCATGGGACAAAAGAAATGAAGGATTCACTTGCTGAGCTGGCGGTTGAGATGGGGTATAAAATTGACCAAAATGTATTTTTGATAAGAAATGGGCAGAAGATTGACTTATAGCGGAGAACACAAACAATTGAGCAAAATAGGTTGTGTCCTGGAAATCTCTGATTTCCATGATGGTGGCGCAATAATTAAGTGTTCAATTGTTCAGTTGCACGCTATATAAAGCAAAAATATATAAATTGATAACCATTTTCTAGACCTTATTGGGGGTTGAATATTATGAGACTTACTCTTGCAGAGCCTAAATATCTAACGGAAAGTGTATCTATTATTTCTGATTTAGTTAATGAAGCCAGATTTAAAGTGAATAAGGAAGCTATTGAGCTGGTTGCTATGGACCCCGCAAATGTTGCTATGGTCATCTTCAAGTTATTAAGCAGTTCTTTTACAGAATATGATGTAAAGAAAGATGTTGAGATAGCTATCAATTTAAGTAACTTAAAGCAGATAATGAGAAGGGTAAAAGCAAATGATATGCTCACCCTTGAATTAGACCCAGAAAATAAATTAAGGGTGGAATTAAAAGGAAACAATCTAAGAACATTCAACTTACCGATAATAGAGTTTGATGAAAAAGAACAGAAAATACCAAACCTAAAATTTCCTGTCGCTATAAGCCTTCCTTCCAGCATTCTTAATGAGGCTATTGAAGATGTTGATGTGGTTGGTGAATCAGTCACTTTTATGGCAGAGCCTAAGAAATTCACAATAAATGCAGAAGGGGATTTAAGCCAGGCAAAAATCGAGATTAAGGAAGGAGACAACATAAAAATAAAGGTTGATGGGAATGAAACAGTAAAGGCGAAGTACAGCATCGAGTATCTTAAAAAGATGATAACTGGAAGTAAAATTGCAGATCAGGTTTCTATTTACTTCAATAAGGATTATCCTTTAAAGCTGGAGTATAAAACTGTTGATAAGATAATGCTTAGCTTTATTCTTGCTCCGAGAGTTGAGAATGAATAATAAGTTCTATAAATAATTATTTGATTATTTCTATGGATAATGGGGATTCCTTTCGGTGTGGAGGAGTTAAATAATAATGTTAAATTGCTAAGAAAAGAATTTGGCCAATGAAACCGGTTATAATCGGCACCACCAGATTATCATCCATTTCATCAGTGAGTGTTTCTATAATTGTTGCTGTAAATGCCATGATTATTGGTATGTAAATGTTAATTGAGAATAATAAGCTTATTATTACTGCTACTATAAGATTGGTTATTAATGCTGTTACAAAGCCAACGACGGTTTTATTTCTGAAAAGTATTGTTGTGCCATATTTTTTCCCTGCAATTGCAGCTGACATATCACCAAAAGTTGTCATTAGTAAGGCTGCAAGTGCGATTGGAGTGTCAAAAACTGCAAGAGCTATTATTGTGGATGAAAGAAAAAATACAACACCATAAACCCTATATTCCTCCTTGGGTCTTATGAACCGATGGAAAAATGGAAGTTTAAAGTTGAGATCTAGCCTGAAGTACTCTAAAATCAGAAATATTAGCAACAATGCAACCAGGAAAAGAAGCGCTGCCTGTTGTCCTGACTGATTTTTAATTGCAAAGAATAATATAAGAGCTATTAAGATGGTTATATGTATTGCTTTTCTTCCTATTTCATGGAAAAATTCCCATTTTGCCATACGTATACTCAAAGCAAATAATTATCGAACATTTGTTTGCTTTTCGTAATAAGCAAAGGCAATATCTATGTTCGATAAATTGTTGCCTATGCTATATTAAGGATAAATCATAGTTTATATATTTTTCTTAAGTGTCAAAAACTACCTGTCATAGACCTGAGGTATGATTGCATGGCTTGTAAACCATCCTGAGCATATAGGTGGTTTTTGAGCATGCTCGGGAATATACCTCAATACGTTGCTACATTGGACTTACGCCCATCAGTCACAGACTTAGAATATATTTCAGACATGTAAAAACAAAATATATTTAAATCAAAGAATAATTAATTGTTTTTATGCGTAAGGAAGGGCTTTTAGAAAGTTTATTCGTGACAGTAATAGCTTCTTTACTTCTTGTTGTTATGGGGATAATTTACTTTATAGCAACATTAATAATAGTAAGATTCAGTTCCGGCTTAATGGGTTATACACCAGATGCAAACTGGGTTGTTTTATCTTCTGCCATTATGGTGGTAGGTATTATGATTGGTTCTGCTATTAAGAATACGTAAGATACGGCAGCCGGGAATCGAACCCGAATCTCAAGCTTGGGAAGCTCGTATCTTGCCACTGGACCACTACCGTACATTCTAAAACGCAAACCAGCGGAAAAACAAGTTTTCCGGGGTTTGTTAAAACGCAAACTATTAATAATATATAATTAAATTTAAATCTATGGTTGTTGTAAGCCAGAATCCGGTTGATAATATTATTATTGGAGTAATAGCTATTGTTTTTCTTGTTTTTGTTGCTGGTAAGGTTATTGAGAAATCAATAAAGATAAGTAAACGATTAGGGATCTCCCAAATTTTTATAGGCCTGACAGTAATAGCTATAGGCACTAGTTTACCTGAGATAACAACCGGCATTGTTGCCAGCTTGGATATTGTGAGAGGGAATATAGACCCATTTATAGCATCAAGTACTGTTTTGGGGACAAATATAGGCTCTGATATTGTGCAGCAAAGCCTGATTATAGGTATTGTCGGTCTTTTAGCAGTTACTCGTTTAAGAGCTATACGTGTAAGAAGGAGTTTTCTAAAAACAGATGGGCTTGTAATGATTATGGCAGCTATTTTGCTTTTATTATTTGCAGTGGATAAGATTATAAGCAGGGCAGAAGGGGCAGTATTATTTTTTGGTTACATCCTTTTCCTGTGGTTTTTGTGGATAAAAGAGAATAAAAGGATTCATATCCATAAGAAAGTGAGGCTGGATGGAAACGATAAAAAGAATATTTTTATCGATTTATTTTACATCCTTGCAGGGATGGTTATTATAATTTTCAGTGCAGAATATATCTTAAGGGTTGCAGAGTTTTTTGTAATAAGATATGGTATTGGTGGCTCTTTAATAGGAATTTTGGCTTTAGGCATTGCGACTGCACTGCCAGAGTTAACAACCTCCATTACTGCAATATTGAAAGGTGCTTCATCCATCTCTATAGGCACCTTAATAGGGAGCAACATAACTAACCCGATGCTTGCTTTAGGTATAGGCGCAATGATTTCTTCTTACCAAGTTCCCAGGCCGATAATTGTATTTGATATTCCTGTCAAAATAGCTACTGCTATTATCCTTATATGGTTTTTATGGAGAAACAGAATGTTTACAAGAAAAGAGGCAATATTTATGATAGGTATTTATTTTGTCTATATATTTGTAAGACTAAAGTATTTTGCAGTGGATTTATAGAAAAATTATTCCTTCTGGGCCTCTTCTTCCTCTGAATAAGAAGGTATTGCAGCTCTGCTTATTATCATTATGTCTCCTATGGACTTTACAAGCTGATGTGGCACTATAACTCCTTTTGCAGACCCTAGAACCTTGCTAAGGAAAGAGTTTTTTGTAGCTCTTACGCGCCATCCAAACACTTTATTTTGAGTTATAATGGATTCTTCAATATCGCCAAAATATTCCCCAGTATCAGTAAAAACCTTCATATCAAATGTTTCAGTTATTTTTTTCATCTTAAGCATTGAACATCACCTTATTATTATTAATTTAGAAGTAGCAAGTATTTAAAATTATCGAAAATCAGTGATATACGAGTGAACTCGTTTTTGCGAACTCGCTCACAATTCACATATTTTCAGAAATTTTAAACTTGGAAATCTACTGGAAATCATAGATTTCCCTTGTTTAAAATCTTCGGTTTATTTGGTAAGATTTTTAAAAGCTTAACTTATCTTAAAAAAATATGAAATACGGAAATCTTACGATTATAGGAACTTCGCATATAGCTAAACAAAGCTTGGAAGATGTAGAGAAAGCTATTGTGGAGGGTAAACCAGATATAGTTGCTTTGGAGCTTGACAGGAGAAGGCTTTATAGTTTATTCAAAAATCCAGGTAAGATAAGGATTTATGATATAAAAAGAGTAGGAATTAAAGGTTTTATCTTTTCTTTGATAGGCGCCTGGGCGGGAAAAAAGCTTGGAAAAATGGTGGGTGTTGCTCCCGGCTCAGAGATGAAAAAAGCAGTTAGATTGGCAAAGAAGAATAAAATAAAACTGGCTTTGATTGACCAGGATATTGAGGTTACATTGAAGAGATTCTCTAAAAGCTTAACCTGGGGGGAGAAGTGGAATTTTATTGTTGATGTGATAAAGTCAATCTTTGTCAGGAAGGAAGTCATAGAATTTGATCTTACAAAAGTACCTAGCAAGAAGGTCATTAAAAAATTAGTTGACCAGGTTAAGAAAAGATATCCAAATATCTACAAAGTATTAATAGAGGAAAGGAATGAAGTTATGGCTGAGAATTTAAGGAAAATTATGGAAATTTACCCGGACAAGAAAATACTGGCTATTATCGGGGCAGGACATGAAGATGATATTTTGGAGCTGATAAAAAAGCCAAGCATCAGTTATTCTTTTAAGGTTGGATAGAATTATTCTTTTAAACGATTTATTGTCTCGTATGCTTTTAATAATTCAGATTCTTTAACATAGATTATTAATTCTGGTTTTCCCGTTATTATTTCAACAATATTGATGTTATTTATAGACAGCTCCGTAGTGATATAAGCTATAACCCCCTTCATTTTTGAAGCCTTATCAGGAAATATTAGATTTAATTCTGAGATATTTTTGTATGTCGCTATTATATCTTTGTCAGAAAAGATATTTTCAGTTTTCTTCACATTAAACTCATCAATAAATAACTTAATTGACAAAGAACCAAGTACAATTTTCAAGGTTTCACTTTTATTGAAATTGACCAGATTCACGACTTTTAAAATATTTTTAAGTACTTCATCAGATTTTTCGAGATAAACTATGGATATTTTATCTTTTGTAGAAACCTTAAGTTCTTTTACAACATCAAGATATTCCAGGGTTTCAGGTTTTAATTCAAATCTTCTGAGTGTCGTGACTAGAGCCTCGAATCTATTTTTATCTAAGCTTTCTTTCTCTATAATATATTTGGCTAATGCCCTTCTATTGACTAGGCCTTTGTTTCTGGATTCCCTTATATCTGGATTTTTGTTGAGGAAGTTCTGCAACAATAGGTTAAGGTTAATTTGTGTCATTTTTACTAGAAAAAGGTCAAATATATATAAATTTTTCTATTTATGTCCTAAGATATAAGTAGAGGGTACTTCATCTATATGGTATGGAATTTGGAGGTAATAAAAATGAACTATCGACCTGAGAGATATACAATTTTAATGTATCAAATTGAAAGTCCTTCGCAAGGGAGAGACTTTGTAGGAGGTATATTTGGAAGAGCACAAACATATCGGAAAAGAGGACAAGATTTAGATGAGATATTGAGAAAGTATAACTTAAATCAGTTATCCTCAGAAGAAGAAGTAAAATTAGCTACAAGGAGTGCGAGTTTTTCTCCTTTTCCAGAAGGTTACAGAGACGATGCAATAATTAAATTAGTGTATGATATAATGCCTAAATAGGCACCCATAAGATTAGGTAATCAAAATGATAATGCCAAATGATTATTTCGGTGCCAATCTCAAGGTAGGTGTCTTGGGAGGCATAGGACCAGAAGCAACAGGAGTATACTACAACAAGTTGATTGCTAGATTGCAACAAACAGGATTGATAAGGGACAATTCAGATTATCCAAACATAATTATTCGTAGTATTCCTGCACCAGAATTAGTTGGAGCAATATCTGATGAACAGTTACTACCTTATAGGGTTGGATTAAAACAACTGGATAATGATGATGTGGATGCTATTGTGATGGTATGTAATACCCTTCATTTATACCTACCGGAATTGCAAGAATCTGTAACTGCACCGATAATGGACCTTAGACAAAAAGTCAGAGAGAGGTTGGTTGGAGATGGGGTTAGGAAGGTTACCGTTCTTGGTACACCAAGCACAATTAGACAAGGCCTATATGAATTTGATGATTTTGAATATGTAAGAATCTCAAATTTAGAAATTGATGCCTTAAGTCATTCCATTGTGGACTATAATAATGGGACTGATAAAAGGGGGCAGGAGCAACTTGTTGAAGATACAGCCAGGAAAAGTTTAGATTCTGGTTCTGATGTTGTAGTGCTTGGTTGCACAGAATTTGCAGTTATGCTTAAGGATGTGGATATTCCCAAAGTGGATACATTAGATGTGTTAGTGGATGCTACTATTGATTTATACAAGAAGTTCAGACAGGATAAAATTAATCGATAACTATACTAGATTCTATAAACCAACAAATTTAAATATAATATTTATAAAAGTACAACCTATGGGAGAGATAGTTGATTTAGCAGATAAAATAAAGAGGTATTTCAAGTTTACACCATTAGAGATAAGAAGCCTCATCATAGCTATTTTAGTTATATCCTTTATCATTTCTTTTTCAGAATGGGGTTATGGCAGGGTTTTTGATCTTAAGATTGGCCTGTTTAACTGGTTTAATGCGATTTTGATAGTTGCTTTGTCTTTTATGGTGCATATTTCCATACAAAGAATTTGGTCTTTAGGCACAGGGTATAGGCTAGAATGGAGGATGTGGAGTTTCGGATTACTGTTTGGTTTAATATTGGCTTTTTTGACTAATGGATCTTTATGGCTCATACTTCCAGGAGGATTTATTGTGCATCACATGGCAGGCCATAGGCTTGGATTTTTCAGGTATGGAATAAACTATTGGGCTGTTGCGTTGATTGCGGCAACCGGAATATTTGCGAGTATATTTCTTGCAGTAATATTCAAGGCTGTAAGCGCAATTGTAGTTAATTCTTTAATACAGAAAGTAATCAGCTTTAATATAGTGTATGCTCTTTATAGCTTGCTGCCTATACCTCCCTTGGATGGCAGCAAGACTTTTTTTGGCAGTAGGATGTTGTATGCTTTTTCAATAGCATTTGTTGTTGCAACGGCATTATTGTTAAACTCCGGCATAGGAGTGGGTATTGTACTCTTATCATCCTTGTTCATAGGGATAGTATTATGGATATTATATTATATATTTATTGAGAGTAAAGTGTGGCAATTTTAAAATGACACAGTTTTTTTTTAAGAGTTGGGCAGAATTTTTCTTTTTTGTACTTATGATTATAGGATTTATTGTTGCTCTGTGGGCTACAAGCTTTAGCGCAGTTATAAGCTACATAGTTGTTTTTTTGAGCGGCATGATTGGCGGGAGATTACTGTATGACAGGAAAAAGAAGCTGACATTTCCATATTATGTCATAATAATAGGGTTTATAATCGGTTATGTAATCGGAACTTACTATGGCAGCAGAAATATTGTTATAATTTTATTTGTTTTAGGTATCTTGTTGAGCTATCATCTGCATAATAAGGGTTATATCAGAGATGTTGCTTTTTGAAGATTTGTATGAAATTTATAATCTTATTGATAGAAGAATAAAAAATATTTAGAACTTATTTAATCAAAACATATAATTCCAGTATCTATATCCTCTATAATTGCATAACATCCAAATGGACTGCTAGTTGCTTTGCATTTTCCACTACCTCCATATTCTGTAACAATACATTTCCCGATACATTCACTCGAACTGTTGCAAGATTTATCTGCATCTGGGTATGTATAAACGCAACGAAACTTTCCTGCGAGACCCCCACTACCCCATTCACCTCCAGTAATCTTACACGAAAATTGGGTAGGGTATAGCCATAACCAGATTAAAATTACTAACAATAGAAATACAGCTAAAATATAATAATAATTCTTCATATTTTACTTAGATTAATTATAGTATAAAAATGTTCTTAACTTAAAGTATTGAAGAAGTAATGAGTAAAAAATAATAGTTGTACAACAACTTGGAACTACATAACATATATAAATAAAAACATATTCTTAAATTGTATGGTTGCAATCAAAAACTTTACTCCCAGGCTTTACCAGGAAACTATAATGGCTTCCTGCGCTAAGGGCAACTGTCTAATTATATTACCTACTGGCCTTGGGAAAACAAAAACAGCCATCTTGGCATCTGCTCAAAGGCTTAATTCTTATCCAAATTCCAAAATCATGTTTTTGACGGTGACAAAGCCTTTAGCAGAGCAGATATATAATGAGATTGTAGAATGTATGGATATTGATGAGGGAAAGATTGCGTTATTTACGGGTACTGTATCTCCAAAGAAAAGGGAAGAGTTGTGGAAAAAATCTATCGTGATTGTAAGTACGCCTCAATGTATTGAGAATGACATTATTAATGGTAGGATTGACCTGGAAAATGTTTCTTTGATGGTTGCAGATGAGGCACATAATGCGGTAAAGGATTATTCTTACACGTGGGTTGCTAAGCAATACCATAAAAAATCAAGATTTCCAAGGATAATTGGGTTGACTGCCAGTCCTGGCTCTGATATGGAGAAAATACAAGAGGTTTGCAAGAATCTGTATATAGAAGAAATAGAGATAAGAACGGATCAGGATCCTGATGTAAAGCCTTATGTGCATGATATTGATGTTAATTGGGTCGAGGTTGTGCTGCCGCAAATATTTTTAGAGGCTAAAAAATATCTGCAGAGTTTCTTGAAAGATAGGCTTGAGAAACTGAAAAAAGATGGTATATTGAGAAGAACAAATCTAAACTATATAAGTAAAACTGAGCTGTTAGGTTTGCAGGCGCAATTACGCGGAAGAGCGTCTAGTGGAGAAAGAGAACCAGTTATTTGGACGGGTATTTCAGTACTAGCAGAAATAATGAAAGTAAGCCACGGATTGGAATTGCTGGAAACACAGGGGGTGATTTCACTGCATAAATATATGCAGAAGTTTAACAATGATGCAAGCACTACAAAAGTAAAGGCTGTCAAGAATATTGTTAAAGACATTAACTTCCGCTCTGCTTTTGTTAAAGTTTCAAGGATGTATGAGGAAAAGGTCCAGCACCCTAAATTAATTGAGCTGCAAAGGATTGTTGAAGAAGAGATCAAAAATAAGGCAGATAAGAAAATCATTGTTTTTAACCAGTACAGGGACAATGCGGTCGATATTGTTGAGAAATTAAATGCAATACAGAATGTTAATGCAAAATTATTTGTCGGTCAGCTAAAGAAGGAAGGGACCGGATTAAGCCAGAAAGAACAAAAAGCAGTTTTAGATGAATTTAGGACTGGAAAATTCAATGTCTTGGTTGCAACTTCTATTGCTGAGCAGGGTTTAGACATTCCTAATGTCGATACAGTCATCTTCTACGAACCTATTCCTTCTGCTATTCGCCAGATACAAAGGCGCGGCCGTACAGGCAGACATGGGGAAGGAAAGGTTATTGTTTTAGTGACTAAAAACACCATAGATGAAGGTTACAGATGGTCTGCACACCATAAGGAAAAGAGGATGTACAGGAATCTTGAAAACTTAAAAGGAAAATTGACTTTGCTCCTGAACACCAGGAAGGAAAAAATCCCTCATGAGGTCAAGGACAAGATAAAGATTTTTGCTGATTTCAGGGAAAAAGGCTCCGGGATTATAAAAGAATTGATTGAGATGGATGTTGAATTAAAACTGGAATCTTTTCCAAATTCTGATTATATTTTGAGTTCGAGGGTTGGTGTTGAATACAAAACTGTAGAAGACTTTGTTCAGAGCATCATAGATGGCAGATTATTGCAGCAAATCAAAAACCTGAAAAATAATTTTGAGAGGCCATTATTGATTATTGGTGGTGTTGAAGACATTTATTCTGTGAGGAACGTACATGCTAACGCAATAAGGGGCACTTTATCTGCGGTGGCAGTGGATTTTGGCGTTCCTATATTGTATACAAAAAATCCGAAAGATACTGCACAATTGCTCAATATAATAGCAAAAAGAGAGCAGGAAGAGATTGGAGTCAGCTTTAATGTTCATCCTGAGAAGAAGAATCTGAGCATCAAAGAGATGCAGGAGTATATTATAAGTTCTTTACCCGGCATTGGAACGGGATTGGCAAAACCAATGCTCAAGCACTTCAAGAGCGTCAAGAATGTTATCAATGCCGAGCAAAAAGAACTTGAGAAAGTCGAGAAGATAGGAAAGAAAAAAGCCGAGAAGATTAGGGATATTGTTGATAGGGAGTATCAAACACTAGATTAAAATGGTAAAAGTAGCCGCTGCACAGATTGAAGTAACAAAGAATACATTAAAGAATCTAGATAAGATAATTGAATTTATCAAAAAAGCTGCTTCTAAGAAAGTTGATATTGTTTGTTTTCCGGAAGCTTCATTAGTTCATTCAAAAAATAAAAAAACACTAAAAAATATCCCTATAAAAAAATATATTGATATTATAAAAAAAAGTTGTAAAGAAAATAAAATTCATTGTATTTTTGGCACAAATGTTTTAGAGGGAAATAAGATCTATAATTCTGCTTTTTTAATTGATGATAAAGGCAAGGTAATTTATAGATATAATAAAGTAAATTTGTGGGTAACTGAAAAAGAGAAAGTTAATGGAAAGAAGAATAAAGTAGTGAAGACTAAGTTTGGCAAGATCGGAATAATAATCTGCTGGGATATGGCTTATCCCGAATATGTCAAAAAGCTAGGAAAGCAGGGAGCTTGGATTATTTTCTGCCCTTCTTATGTCATTAACTACAAACGCGAGCTTGGTTCTTATGAGCAGATTCCTTATGTTAGGGCTTTTGAAAACTCTGCTTATTTTGTCTACAACGATGCTTTTGCAAAAGATACTGTAAAATACAGTTATATTTGCGGGCCTTCAAGAATTTATTCAAAAATAAGGGGTAAAGAAGGTATGATAATTGCTGATCTTGACCATAGAAAAGTTCTTGGGTTGAGGAAAAGGTATGGGTTGGTTTAGAACTAAATCAGTTTTTCCACTTAATAGAACATCCAATAGAATAAAGAAACTCCTGCTTTGGTTTTTTGCCTTCTAATACTGCAGAAATTGCCTCATCCATGTCAAACTCTGTTGGTTTCTGGTCTGGTTCCATCTGATTGTTAAGTCTGCCATGAAAAACTAATTTCTGTCCAGCATCAAATAAGAACGGGTCTGGTGTGCATGAGGCTCCATAAGTTTTCGCAACTTCTTGAGTTTCATCATGCAGAAAAGCAAAATTAAAGCCTTTTTCCTTAGCTGTTTCTACCATACCTTCAAAATTATCTTCCGGATAGTTTTCTGATTCGTTTGAGTTGATGCCTACAATAACCAGGCCTTTGTCCTTATATTTTGACTGTAAATCTACTATCATTCGCTGCTTTGCTTTTACATAAGGGCAGTGATTGCACATAAAAATAATTAATAGTGCTTTTGCATCCTTGAAATCATTTAAGGTATAGTTTTTCCCATCTATGCCTTTTAGATTGAAGTCTGGAGCTTTGTCTCCGGTCTTCAACTTGTCTAATGATCTTAATAGCGTCATTTTACTTTTAGAAATATTTGTTTGTTAATTAAGTTTGTGGTTTTAATCATCTTTACTTTTATTTTTTTGAAGCAACATAAGCAACTACACCTGTATAGACTACATAGGCTATTGCTATCTGGAAATAGAATAATCCAGATTGTATTGAAGATTCTACTTCTTTCGCAGTATATAAAACAGCAGCACCTGCGGCAAGCGTTCCAACACCCAAAGGAACAACAACCTTAAGTATAGTTTCTAAAGATATCATACCTTTTTGCTCCTGCAATTTTTCAGCAGAACCGGGCTCAGAAGGCATCTCATATCTATTCTCTGGATTGTGAATTAATGCAACTAGGCTTTTGTAATTAAATTTCATTTACCAACGATTTTTGAGGTTATTAATAAATCTTTGCTGTAACTTAGTTATGGAATATTGATGATACCCTTTTTCTCAATTAATGGGCAATTATTAAATACTGTAAAAGACTACTCTAACCAATATGCTGCCATTAAATGTAACCTTAAGCCATTATAAAAGAAGAGATATACAGGAAGAAATAATCAAGGCTGCAGAGAATAGGGAAGTTGCGGTTATGTATAATGACAAATTCGGCAACAGACCGGATGTTCTTAACAATCCGAATGATGTATTAGAGCTTGCAAAGCAAAAAGCTACTTCTTTTCATTGCTCAGAAGAATTATGGAGCAACGCATTGCAATTAAGCTCAAATATCAAGAAGCATGAGCTGGAGGAGTTAAGGGTTGGTTGGGATTTAGTGCTGGATATTGATTGCAGCTTTTATGAATATTCAAAGATTGCTGCTGATTTGGTAATAAAGGCATTAAAGTTCAATGATGTAAAATCGATTTCCTGCAAATTTTCCGGTAATAAAGGATTCCATATAGGGATTCCTTTTGAGTCTTTTCCAGAGAGAATAGGGAATGATGAAACAAGGAATATGTTCCCTGATGCTGCCAGGAGAATTGCTTTCTATATCAAAGAATTAATCAAGAAACCTTTGGGAGAGAAAATAATGCAGTATGAGAATAATAATTTTTCAAAAATTATTGAAAAAACAAAAGAAAACCCAAACAAGATTACTTACCATGAAAAAAACAAGTTTGGGGATGATATTGCAAAACTAAATGCAGAGCCTTTCCTGAATATTGACACAATCCTAATTTCATCAAGGCATTTATTCAGGATGCCATATTCACTGCATGAAAAATCCGGTTTAGTTTCAGTCCCTATTAATCCGGATAATGTTCTGGAATTCAAAAAAGAAGATGCTGATCCTAAGAACATTAAAGTCTCAGGGTTTAGGTTTTTAGACAAGGACAAGGTTGTCAAAGGTGACGCAAGAAAATTATTGATGCAGGCCTTTGATTTTTCTGCAAATAAAGAGCAGGAAATTAATGTGGAAACAAAAAAAGAATTTGAGATCAAAGATGCTATGCCAGAGAAATTTTTCCCTCCATGCATAAAATTGATAAGCAATGGTCTGGCGGATGGGAGAAAAAGGGCATTATTCATCTTAATAAATTTTTTGACAAGTTTGGGTTGGGGTTATGATCAAATTGAGAGTTACTTAAAAGAATGGAACAAAAAAAATAACGAACCTTTAAGGGAAAATTATTTAGTCGGGCAATTAAGATACCATAAAGCCCATAAGAAGAAGATTTTGCCGGCTAATTGTAACAATATGATGTATTATGTTGATATAGGTGTTTGCAAGCCAGATAATCTCTGCAGCAAGATAAAAAATCCTGTAAGTTATGCTCTTAGGAAGTCATTTTTCATGAGGAAAGAAGTTAAGAAGGAAAATTGAAAAATTATAGTAACCTTTATAAGTATAATCTAATCCCAATTCTTAAAATCAGCCTGAAAAGATATCCTTTTCAGTACAGTTTTGTAAGACTGTTTTCTATTAAGGGATATCAGTAAAAGGTATTTTTTGCATAGACAATTTCCTTATTCATATTTATCTATGCGCATATAGGTGATAAAAGCTAAAAATAACAAAAGATGCCACAAACACGATACCCTAGAAGGGGAACTTTACAGTACTGGCCGAGAAAAAGGTCGAAAAGAGCTTTTGCTAGAGTCAGGGCTTGGAGTAAAACAAAAGAAGTGAGACCGCTGGGATTTGCAGGCTACAAAGTGGGCATGACTCACCTGATAATTAATGACAACAGAAAGACATCAACAACAAAGGGTATGGATATTTCCTGTCCGGTTACTATCATTGAATGCCCTCCATTAAAAACTGCTTCTATAAAATTTTATAAAAATACCATAACTGGTTCAAAGCTTGTTTCTGAAATTGCTGCTGAGAAATTGGATAAAGAGCTAAAAAGAACTATCAGTTTACCAAAAAAGAAAAAGGATTCTAAAGAGCATAAAAATTTTCCATCTGATTTTGATTATATCATGCTGCTGGTTTATACTTCTCCAAGCCTTACGGGAATAGGGAAGAAAAAACCGGAAATGTTTGAGATTGCTGTTGGCGGAAGCAAAGAAGAACAATTAAATTATGCAAAAGAAAAACTGGGTAATGAAATAAGCGTTTCTGAGGCGCTTAAGGAGGGACAACAACTGGATATACATGCCGTATCAAAAGGCAAAGGTGTGCAGGGTCCTGTAAAGAGATTTGGTGTTACACTAAAACACCATAAATCAGAGAAAGGCGTAAGAAGGGTTGGAAGTCTTGGAAGCTGGAAAGGCCAAGGGCATACTATGTGGAGGCAGGCAAAAGCCGGAAAAATGGGTTACCACACAAGAACAGAGTATGGTAAATGGCTTTTGAAAATTGGAAATGCAGATGAAATAAATAAAAAAGAAGGTTTTGAAAACTATGGCGTTATAAAGAATAATTACGTTCTGGTTAAGGGTTCTGTAATAGGGTCTAAAAAAAGATTGATAAGATTAAATGACTCTATTAGGCATAATAAGACCATACCTAAGGATGCTCCGACAATACAGTACATAAATATAACTCAAAAGTCTGATTAAAATGAAAGTAGATATTTTAAACATTTCAAAGAATAAGGTGGGGGAAATAAACCTGCCCATACAATTTGAGGAAGATATAAGGGAGGATTTGGTAAAGCGAGCTGCTCTTGCGCTGCAAAGTCGTAGGAAGCAACGTTATGGTGCTATGCCAGAGGCCGGAAAAAGATCGTCATCCACAATTTCAAAAAGGAGGAGAAAATACCGTGGATCGTATGGCTTAGGGATATCTAGGACACCAAGGAAGATTTTGTCAAGAAGAGGATCAAGGATGTTTTGGGTCGGCGCTTTTTCACCTAACACTGTTGGGGGAAGGAGAGCGCACCCACCAAAATCAGAAAAAAATCTGCAAAAAAAAATTAACAAAAAGGAGAGAAAAAAGGCATTGAGAGTTGGCATTTCAGCTACAGTAATCAGAGATTTAGTAAAAAGCAGAGGTCATATGATACCAGAGAATTATCCTTTTGTATTGGATAAAAATTTTGAAAATTTAAAGAAGACAAAAGATGTAAGAGAGGCTTTAAAGAATTTTGGATTTGAAAAGGAATTAGAGAGGGTGGGCAAAAAAAATATCCGGGCTGGAAGAGGAAAGGCCAGAGGCAGAAGATATAAGATAAGAAAAGGCCCATTGATCATTGTTTCAAAACAAAGTGAGGTAATGAAGGCTACAGATAACCTTCTTGGAATTGATATAGTTGATGTAAAAAATCTAAACATCTCGATGCTTGCTCCGGGAAAAGTTCCCGGAAGATTGACATTATGGACTCAGGGAGCTATTGAAACTTTAGAAAAGGAGAGGTTATTCAGATAAAATGGACCCTTACAAAATTATCAAATACCCATTATCAACGGAAAAATCAATAAGGCTTATGGAAAGCCAGAATAAGTTGATTTTTGTGGTGGATATAGATGCAGACAAGAGAATGATAAAAGATGCAGTAGAGGGTATGTTTAAGGTAAAAGTTGCAAATGTAAGCACATATGTACAAAATGGAGAGAAAAGGGCGTATGTAAAATTTTCAAATGAAAGCCCTGCAATTGACATAGCAACTCAGTTGGGTTTAATGTAGGTGTATAAAAATGGGTAAAAACTTGATACAGCAAGCAAGAGGCAAAGGAGGTCCTAGATATAGGGCTCCGAGCTTCAGGTATAAAGGAAAGAGTGAATATATGAAAGATGAAGGAAAAACATTGACTGGAGAGATAATTGATTTTATACACTGCCAGGGACATAGTGCACCACTTGCACAAATAGAGTATGGAAATGGTAATACAATTTTAATCCAGGCCCCAGAAGGCGTAAGGATAGGGGATAAAGTAGATATGGGAAACCAGGTTGATGTAAAAAATGGAAATATAATGCCATTAAAGAATATACCGGAAGGAATCTCTATATATAATATAGAATCATTTCCCGGTGATGGGGGAAAGTTTGTAAGAGCTTCTGGAGGATCTGCAAAGATAATTACTAAGATGCAGAATAGAATTGTTGTAGAGCTGCCATCCGCAAAAAGGAAGCTTTTTTTGCCAGAATGTAGGGCCACAATCGGAGTTATTGCAGGCAGTGGCAGGAAAGAAAAACCTTTCTTAAAAGCTGGAACGAGATATTATGCTATGAAGGCAAGAAATAAATTATGGCCACAAGTTTCGGGAACATCTATGAATTCTGTTGACCATCCCTTTGGAGGATCGAGCTCTTCAGTAAAGGGTGGACCAACTCAATCTTCTAGAAATGCGCCTCCGGGAAGAAAGGTTGGAAAAATCGCGCCTAAAAATACCGGAAAGAAAAGATAGAAAGAAAACAATGAAAATGAAACATTTTTAAGTACATCTCAAAATTTGAGAAAGTTTTGAATATGGTAAAAAAAGAATTCACTTACAGGGGAAAAACACTTGAGGATTTAAAGACTTTAAGTCTGAATGAATTAGGTGCATTGCTACCCGCAAGACAGAGAAGGAGTTTGAAAAGAGGCCTTATCGATCAACAAATAATTTTACTCAAAAAAATGAGAAAAAATGAAAGTAATATTGAAACTCATTGCAGAGACGCGATAATTTTACCCGAGATGGTGGGAAAAACAATAAAAGTCTATAGCGGTAAAGAATTTATTCCGGTAACAATTATTGAAGAGATGATCGGGCATTATCTTGGTGAATTTGTCTTGACAAGAAAGAAGGTTGCGCACTCTGCACCAGGAATAGGTGCTACAAAGTCAAGTGCTGCATTATCGGTTAAGTAAAAATGGCAAACAATTATTCGGCAAAAGGTTACAACAAAGAGAACATGGCTCGGGCTATCGGCAGGTCTTTGCCTATTTCATTTAAGCAGAGTATAGAGATATGTAATTTCATAAGGAACAAGAAAGTAAATTATGCCAAGGATGTTTTAAGTAAAATTGCTAATCAAGAACAAGCGGTTCCATTCAAAAGGTTTAACAGCGGTATTGGACATAAAAAGAATATGATGGCTGGCAGGTATCCTAAAAAGACTTCAACAAAAATTTTAGACCTATTAAACCATGTTGAGGCTAATGCGCAGTTTAAGGGCCTCAATACAGCTAATTTAGTTATAACGCACATAAATGCAAATAAAGCATCAAAGGTCACGCATTTTGGAAGAAAGAGGAGCAGAGAAGCTAAGAGGACCCATGTGGAAATTGTAGTTCAAGAAAAAACGGATGAAAAAATATCGGTAAAAAGGGATAAAGAAGTAAAAAGCAACAGGAAAGAGGCAAAAGTTCAGGAAAGTAAAGTGGAAGGGAAATCTAAACCCAAAACAGCCAAATAAAAATGATAGAAAGAAAATTTGTAGCTCAGAAAATAAAGGAATACCAGATACAGGAGTATATAGCGAATAACCTGAAAAATGTAGGTCATAGCCATACAAAAATGATTAAAACCCCCTTGGGGGAGAAAATTATCATTTCTGCGTCAAGACCCGGGCTCATAGTAGGTAGGAAAGGGCAAAATATAAAGGAGTTGACAAAGACTTTAAAAAAAAAGTTTGGATTAGAGAATCCACAGATAGAGATAAGTGAAGTAAAAGATGTTAATTTAGATGCAAACATAGTTGCTGAAAGAATTACTGATTCATTGGAAAGGTTTGGATCTCAGAGGTTCAAAGCGATAGGCCACAAGACAATGGAAAATATTATGGATGCCGGAGCTTTAGGTGTAGAGATAATAGTGAGCGGAAAAATACCCAGCAGTAGAGCAAAGTCTTGGAGATTTTATTCCGGCTATCTTAAAAAATGCGGGGATATAGCGATAGTTGGCGTAGATAAAGCCCATGTACAGGCAAAATTAAAAACAGGAGTAGTGGGTGTCAAGGTAAGTATAATGCCTCCTGGAACTAAATTGCCAGACAAAATTGAACTTATTGAACAGAAAGAAGAAAAAGTGGAAGAAGTCAAAGAAGAGAAAAAGGAAGAAGTTGAACAAAAAGAAACAAAAGATGAAGTTAAGAAAGAGGTCAATGGAGAAAAATCCAAGAAGAAGACTTCAGACCAAAAAAATAAGAAAAAGGTAAAGGAGAATGAAAGCTAAGGAAATAAAGGCTACGGATAAGAATACACTTAATGAGAAGGTCCTTGAGTTGAAGAAGGAATTGCTTAAGGTAAATGCCCAAGTAGCAATAGGTACTGCACTTAAGAACCCCGGGCAAGTCAAAAAAATAAAGAAAACTTTGGCAAGGATATTAACGATTAATAGTCAAAAAGATTCAGAAAAAATAAAAAATGAGGTGTAATTAAAAAGTATGGGTGAAATATGTCCGAAATGTGGACTGGTGAAAGAGTTGTGTGTTTGCGAGACGATTGCAAAAGAAAGCCAACTGATAAAAATATTCCTTGAGAGGAAAAAATTCAGAAAGTTTTCAACAATAATAGAAGGTATAGACCAGAAAGAGATTGATATCAAGGATCTTGCAAAGAAATTGAAGGAACAGTTTGCGTGCGGTGGTACTGCGAAGAAAGGGAAAATAGAATTGCAGGGTGACCACAAAAATAAAGTTAAAGATATTTTGGTAAAAATGGGATTTTCACCAGACACTATCGAGGTCAGGTAAAATAATAGGATTAAGTAAAATGGACGTAAAGAATATAGGAATAAAAGTAGCAAAGCCAAAGGGAAAATGCAGTGATAATAATTGCCCCTTTCATGGTAAATTGCAGTGCAGAGGAAGAATTTTTGTAGGTACAGTAATATCGGTTAAGATGCAGAAAACTGTGATTGTGGAGTGGGGGCATAAACATTTTTTAAGAAAATATGAGAGATATGAAAAAAGAAGGAGTAGAGTAAAAGTTCATAATACTGCATGCATTAACGCAAATGAAGGCAACATTGTTAAAATTATGGAATGCAGGCCACTAAGCAAAACTAAGAATTTTGTTATTGTTGAAATATTAGGAAAGGAAAGGGGATTTAAAGAAAGAATGGAAGCTGAAGAGGAATCCAAAGTCAAAAAAGAAGTAAAAGTTGATGATGAGCAGATTAAAGCAGAAGAAGAGGCGACTGTATAAATGCAAGCATACTCACTAGCGTTCGTAGCTTTCATTCCAAAAATTGATAAAAAATAATTTTGTTCAAAATGCAAGCGATAACATCCAAGATAACAAAGGCACTTCCAGTAGGAAGTGAGATAGCGACGTGTGATAACTCTGGAGCAAAAATAGTAAGGATATTTACAATTATGGGGAGGAAAACAACAAAGGGAAGAGTTCCTGCAGGTGGTGTCGGTGACCTTGTGATGGTATCTGTCAAGAGAGGCAGGCCTGATATGAGGAAACAAGTTTTTTTTGCCGTGATAGTGAGACAAAAAAAGGAGTATAGAAGAGCAGACGGTATAAGGATAAAGTTTGAAGACAATGCTGCTGTTATTTTGAAAGATGATAAAGGCAATCCAAAAGGGACGATATTCAAGGGGGCTATAGCCAAAGAGGTATGTGATAAGTGGCCAGGCATTGCAAAAATAGCGAGTATTGTTGTTTAAAAAATGAAGACAAAATTTTCAAGTTCGTGGATAAAAAGCAAACAAGCAAGGAAACAAAGAAAGTATAGGTATAATGCTCCACTCCATATAAAACAGAAATTTGTTGGCACACACCTTTCAAAAGAATTGCATAAAAGATACAATAGAAGGGCCATGAATTTAAGAAAAGGTGATAGTGTTAAAGTGGTGAGGGGTCAATTTAAAAATAAAGTAGGAAAAATAGAAGAAGTTAGCTTAAAGAAAATCAAAGTTTATGTTAGTGGTATTGAGGTTGTTAAGAGAGACGGCACAAAAGCCAGATACCCCATCCACCCATCAAATTTGATTATAACAGAAGTTAATATGGATGATAAAATGAGAAATAAAATTTTGGGGAGGAAATAATATGCCGCATCTAAAAAGATATTTTTCCCCAAAAACCTGGAAAATAAAAAGGAAGGGAATAACGTTTATTACTAAACCCAGCCCTGGAACTCATAAAATAAGCATGTCATTGCCGCTAAATGTCATTTTGAGGGATGTTCTGGGTTATGCAAACAGCAATAGGGAAGTGAAGTTTATACTAGAAAAAAAGGATGTTACTGTTGATGGCATCAGGAGAAGGGATTACAGATTTCCTGTAGGTTTATTTGATGTTTTATCGTTAAATGATATAAATGAGAATTTTAGAATTATTTTAGACAAAAGAGGGAATATAAGCCTCATTAAAATCAGCGGGGATGAAACTAAACTTAAGTTATGCAGGGTAATAGGGAAAAATAACATCAAAGGGAAAATACAATTGAATTTATATGGTGGAAAGAATATCTTTGTAGAAGAAAACAGCTATAAAGTAGGAGACGTTGTTTTGCTCACCTTAGGAAAAAAGAATGAGATAAAAGGGAAGGTTGGACTTGGTAAAGATATTTTGATATACCTTATCGGAGGCAAACACATCGGTCAAATAGGGAAAATTCAGGATATAATCGGCAATAGAATTTTATACAAGACGGAATCCGGGGATATTGTTGAGACACTAAAGAAAGATGCATTTCCAATAGGCAAAGACAAGCCATTAATCAAATTAGGAAGTTAAGATGAATCTAATGAGACAGATAAGCATAGAAAAAGTAACTTTAAACATTGGCGCTGGAAAAGATCAGACTAAGTTAGAGAAGGGACTGAAGTTAATAAAAAGTATAGCAGATCATACTCCTGTAAAGACCTTTACAAAGAAAAGGATACAGGAATGGGGCTTAAGGCCAGGATTGCCTATAGGGTGCAAGCTGACTTTGAGGAAAAAGAAAGCGCTGGATCTATTGAAAAGGCTATTGGAAGCAAAAGACAATACTTTGCAGATCAGTAATTTGGATAATGAAGGAAATATATCTTTCGGCATAAGCGAATATATTGACATTCCTGGAGTGAACTATGACCCAGATATAGGCATTATGGGCCTACAAGTCTGTATCACCCTTAAAAGAAAGGGTTTTAGGATAAGGCGCAGGATTTTGAAAAGACAGGTAATTCCTAGAAAGCATAGGATAAAGAAAGAAGAAGCTATCGATTTTATGAAAAACACATTTAATTTAAAAGTTGGAGAATAAAACAAATGACATACAGCAATTATAGAAAGGCATTCAAACAACTTAAAGCTAAACCAATAAAGCTTAAAAAATTCCTTAAGCATAATGTACCTAAAAAAAGAAGTTGTGGAATGGCCACTAAAAGCTGCAGCAGATGCGGGCGAATTAGAGGGATTATAAGCAGCTATGGATTAGGGCTATGCAGGCAATGCTTTAGGGAAATAGCAACATATCTTGGATTTAAAAAATACAGTTGAGGTCAAAATGTCACTAAATGATCCATTAGCCAACACTTTATCATTGATTTTAATAGATGAGAAAGCAGGAAGAAGTGAAAGTAAGATAAAGCCATCTTCAAAAATTATTAAAAAAGTACTTGATGTCATGAAAAGCAATAATTACGTAGGGGATTTTGAAGAAATCGAAGATGGAAGAGGGAATATAATTAAATTAAACCTCTTAGGCAATATAAACAAATGCGGTGTAATAAAACCCAGATATAGTGTAAAAAAGAATGGATTTGAAAAATTTGAAGAAAGATACCTTTTAGCGAAAGGTATGGGTATACTGATTGTATCGACACCCACAGGCATTGTTACACATAATGAAGCAAAGAAGAAAAACATCGGCGGCAAACTTCTGGCTTATTGTTACTGAAAATGGAAAGTAAAGACAAAGTTTTGGATATAGAAATAAAATTACCAAGTAATGTGGAGGCACAATTAGATAAGGGTGTATTGAATTTAAAGGGGCCTAAAGGGAATGTAAAAAAAGACTTTTTAGATAAGAAGGTCAGTTTAGAATATAAAGAAGGTTCCGTAACTCTAAAAGTCCCTAAGTTCAGTAAAGTGAATAAGAAACTCATAAAATCGTATGCTGCACACATAAAGAATATGATAAAAGGGAGCTCAGAAGGCTATAGGTATACTTTAAAGATTTGTTCAGGGCATTTTCCAATGAACGTTTCAATAAATGATAATCAGCTTACAGTAAAAAATTTTCTTGGAGAAAAGGTTCCAAGAATACTTAAATTGAAACCGGGTGCAGAAGTAAAAGTTGAGGGTGACCTTATTGTTGTAGAAAGCACAAACAAAGAAATTGCAGGACAGGTAAGTGCTGATATAGAACTGCTTACAAGAAGGACTGGGTATGACGGAAGAATTTTTCAGGATGGCCTGTGGATAGTTACTAAGGATGACAAAAAGGTTAAATAAAAAAATGGCGTCTATAAAGGATTTATTAGAACTAAGAAGGCATATTAAAAGCAAAAAACCGGATTTTATCAGACAGGATTTTCATAAAAAGAAAAGGCTAAGCAGAAAATGGAGAAGGCCAAAGGGATGGCATTCAAAAATTAGGTTGAATCTTAGAGGACGGGCGAAAAAGGCTTCTATAGGTTACAGGAGCCCAAAAATAGTCAGGGGTTTGCATAAAAGCGGTTTGCTGCAAAATATCATCAGGTCGGTGAATGATTTAGAGGGTTTGGATCCAAAAAAGAATTGTGGTATTATTTCATCTTCAGTGGGAACTAAAAAGAGGGTTGTTATTTTAAAAAAAGCTAAGGAACTTGGTTTAAATATTTTGAACATCAAAAGTCCAGATAAATACATAAAAGAAGTAGAAGATAAAATAAACTTAAGAAAGAAGGCTAAGGAAGTTAAAACAGTGAAGGAGAAAGATGCAAAGAAGGTTGAGAAGAAAGAAGAAAAATTAACAGAGAAAGTTGATGAAGTGAGTAAAAAGGAAATAGAGAAAAAAGAAAAAGATAAGGTTTTGACTAAGAAGGAGATTTAAAATGCAATTGAAAATACAAAAAAGACTTGCTGCACAGATTTTAAAGTCTTCTGCGAATGATATTTGGTTAGATGGCAACAGATTAGATGAAATAAAAGAATCCATAACAAAAGCCGATATAAAATCTTTAATTAAGGATAAGGCCATCAAATGCAGGAAAAGAAGGGGTATTTCAAGGTACAGGATAAGAAAAAGGGAAGAGCAAAAGAGCAAGGGAAGAAGACATGGACCCGGGTCTATAAAGGGCAGTAAGCATGCAAGGTTAAGTAAAAAGGAAGGCTGGATTAACCACATTAGGATACAGAGAACGTTCCTGCGTAATTTAAGGGATAAAGATGTTATTGACAGATCATCTTACCGGTCTCTTTACATGAAAAGCAAAGGTGGATTTTTCAGAAGTAAGAGGCATATTAAGGTATATATGCAGGAACAGGAAATTAAAAAGTAATACTT
>JADFJW010000026.1 GCA_022565235.1 Nanobdellota archaeon
TTTTAATAAACTCTGCCTTTAGATGGGAGGGAAGCATGTCTCCTTTTTCCATATCTAAGCTGGCTAATATTTCGTCAGTTGAGCAAGAGCTAAAACATTTTAGCATTAATATCCCCTGACTATCCTGGCCTACGCGTAAACTTGGGGTCTTGTCTTCGTGAGCCGTGCATTGACATTCGTAATACCAGTATCCGTTTTTTTTCTCATTGACGATTTTTCCCATTCCCCTAATTTTGGCGATAGTATCAAGCATTGGCGTATCCATTTATTTTTGCCCTTCCCGTGAGCCATTAAGTTATTTTTAAAAAAATGAACGTAAAATCTTTAAAAATTCAAAACCTAGCAGATTTAAAGCCCTTCCCATTTCAAACAAAGCACAGTCGAAAGTCTTCCTATATGCCTTTTCATATCTAACCGCCTGTTCGTCTGTCAGCTTCAAATCTGAATGGGCTGGGTTTTCTAAGTAGGTAAACTTTTTCTTTTTCATTATATCTCCTTTTCTATTCCCGCACAAATTCTGCCTCTAACAATATCAGTGGCTTCTTTTGAATAGCTTGGGTCCGGATCAAACAAACGCAGCAATACCATTGTTTTTTCTAACGCAGAATAATTTGCGTGGCTTGAATTTGTTAATTTTTCAATTGCCATTACTTGTTCGTCAACTGTCATTTTTGCCTCCTTTTTTACGTGTATTGATTTCTCAAAATCATTTTAATATAAAGCGTGGACTGTTTTAAAGCGTCTGCGTTGTCCCTCCTTATTACCTGTAGCCTCACAAGCTCTTCTGTTAAATCCTTTTTTTCCTTTTCTAAAACCATTGCCTCAGCCTTTTTGCTTCTTAGAGATTCTCTAAGAGATTTAACTTCTTTTTCCAGTTCTGATTTCAGCATTTTTGCACTCATTTCATTAACCCCCTAATTTTATTATTAAAAGTTTTCCCAGTAATTCGTTTTCTATCCCGCGCTCCGTTGCCAGTTTATCCGCTTGATCGAAATAACTTTTTATTTCACCAGTCGCCCTTTCTGCTAAAAATAGTTTGGCTTCTAATTCTATGACCTGCGCCCTTAGTAGGTCATTAGCTATTTTTGGAAGCGTAGGGCTATCTGCTTTCTTTTCTGGGGTCAATATCTTATCTGTGCCAATCCCAAAACTTGTATGCACTCCCAGGTTCATTTTCTTCTCTTTCTCTTTTGTTAATCTGTCAGCCGCAAAATATGGGGCTTTGGTTTCCTTTACCTGTCTTACATCGATTCCCATTTGTTTAGCCGCACACTCTTTAGGTGTCGCCACTCTTGAAATATCACCGCTGGCCGCCATAATATGAAACGTCATTCCATCTGCTACTGCCCAGGCCATACCTTCTTTAACGTAATCCCAGTTGCAATAATCAACACGGCTTTCATTTTCGATATAACAATAAAGACAGTCGCCGTCTTCTTTAATATCTTCTATTGTTGGAAGTCTATCTGTCTTCCAGTTTGGGTAAATTTCTTTCTCGCTCATTGGTTCTCCTTATGATATATTGTTTTTGGGACTGGGTCTTCCATCCTCTATTGTGTTTTCTATATCATCAATTTCGTCCTCCAGCCGTTTGCAATTCTCGCACAGGGTTTCTTTCTCCGATTCCTCTTTGAGAATATCTAAAATATTATCTATAGCTGGGGTGGCGTTAGCATTATAAAGCCTACCCATTCCCTCAATCCTCTTTATCGCTTCAGTTATCGCTTCACTCATTGCAATCTCCGTTTCTATATTTTATTCCTGATATATGGCTCCAAGTTTTGCCTGTCAAAACAGAGCTTATTGTTTTCCTGTCAACGCCAAATATTTCACCTATTTCTCTTAGATACATCTTAGAGCCTTTATAGGATAGTATCTTAGGAATATCCTCTGGTGAAAGTTTTGAACTCCCCATTAAGTTCCTGTCTAAGGCGTCTTTTATATTTTCCTTTTGTGTCCCTGCGTAAAGATGGTCAGGATTAACACAAAGCTTGTTGTCGCAACGATGGTTTACATTCAGTCCAGACGGTATATCTCCCTTGCAAAGATAATAAGAAACCCTATGGCATCTCCTTGTTTTATAATCTATACTGACGCAACCATACCCACAAGAGGTTTGCCCCGTCCAATTCCAGCAATCCCCTGTTTTGTCTACCTTGCCCCAAAATCTGTTTATCTGTTTCTCGTTAATCTGCATCATATTACACCTCATAAAAATAGCCCACAATCCACAGACCTTGTCAGGAAATGATGTGAAAAGTGAGCTAATAAATTCAGTTGACCCTGACAAAGTCTTAGGGGATACTATCATTTTAGTCCTTTTTGTCAATCTTTTAATTCCTTTTTATCCTTAATTTCATTCTTTGCCTCCTCTTCGAGCGTTTTTCTTAACCTCTTTAAGCAAAATAATTCCTATAACTACTACTACTAAATTAGATACGAGTATTGCTATTTGCATTGTCTACCTCCTTTAGCTTCTCTAATTCCTCTGAGAAATTAGCAGGCATAAATACCTCGTGATTTGTCAGAAAAAAAGAAAACGCTTTATCTTCCTCTGACCATATAACTAATAGCCTGCCTGGGTTGTCTTTTTTGTTCTCATATAGACCAGCTATAGCATAGCAATAGAATACCTTAAACGGGCAATCGCCTATTTCTGCCGTGAAATATTCCTCAGCTTCTTTCTTAGTCATTGTCTAGCCTTTCTTTTAAAAGCCTTAGCCATAGCTTATATTCTTTCTTTTTTTCCTTGTGCCAGTTAGCGTGTCCTAGAAAATATTCATATTGCTCATCACAATGTTTTATCTTTCTCTCTAGCTCTGCTTTGGTAAATGGCATACTCATCCTCCCCATTCTTTTATCAAAAGTTTCTTAATCATCTCCGAACTTATATATTTTTAACAACTTCCAAAGAATATCATTTTCTTTCTCTTCTTTGTTTAAATATTCTTTTAACTTAGTTGTATCTATTTCTAATGAGCTATACCGTTCCTCACTCTCAGTGAGGGCTTGTCTTGTTTCATGTAAAATCTTCTGTGTATCCTCTAGTAAATCCTGTATAGACTTTCTGGCTTTATCATATCCATTTGCATAAGCTTTTTCTGAATTATCGAGGGCTTTCTCTAGCTCCTTGATTTTCTCTTGTTCTTTTTCTCCGTAAATATGACTCATCAATTCATCTTCCCCATTAGAACTTTCTCTTAAGCACACAGGACAATCCCCGTCGCCTTCCCACTCTTGTCCACACTCGCCGCACTCGTGAGACTGCTCCTGCTCCCTGGCTAGTAATTCGTCAGGCGTTGCTATACTCTTTAATAAGATATGACTTTTTTTAATCACGCTCCAAAGTTCACCTTCCATTACTTTTTTATAGCCCTTTATGGTTACAACATTTCCATACGCAAGCCAATAGACCAAACCTAATTCATCCCCATCTTCCTCAGTGGGCATCCTGGTGCAGAGCCAGCCTGGGTCTAATTTCTCAGTCATTTTGCTCCATCCTTTCTTTAGGTGTTTTTATCCTGTCTTGAACTGCTGAATGGCTAGTGACTTTTCCCCACAGGTCTAAGTCTTCCTCTTTGAAATCCTCTTCTGTTTTTCCTTTATCAGAAGATAGGTCGCATATATCAGCATATACACACCTACCTAGCTCTATTAGAAAGTTTTCACCATTGATATGTTTTTCATAGACATACCAGATTAAATTACCTAATATATATCCCCATAAAGCACTCATAATTAAACAGTATAATAATAACATATTGTCGTCCTTTTTCTGATTAGTTGTTATTCAAAAATTCTATTTCGACTTTACAGTTAAAATATTTGGCTATCTTATTTAAGAGCTTAAGGCTAGGCTGTTTACTGCAATGCTCGATAGCACAAAGATATGTAGCGTCTATATTTATTTCCTTTGCTAAGTCTTTCTGCTTAATACCTTTGCTAAGTCTTAATATCTTTATTTTTTGTCCTATTTTCATTTTTCCTCAACTCTTCCATTAGACTTTTTGATTTTTCTAATAACGATTTTTTTAAACCTAACCTCTACGCTTAATTCGTCGTGAAAATTTATTTCCAATTCTTTCAGCATAGCGCTTGCAATAACTATGCCGCGAGAGTTTCCTATTTGAATAAGTCTTTTAATCATGGATAATCCCTGTCTTGACAAGCATTCCAACATGTTTTAAAGCATCATTCCAACCGTCCCTTTGTGCGCGGTCTTTTTGTTTTTTAAAATCTAATGCCAATTCGTCAGTTGTTTTGTTTTCTATATTTTCCATGATCTTATCACAATCATTTTTCCTAGTTTCTTTTTGAAGCAATTCATGAATGTATTTTAAATCTGTATAAATGCTTACGCCTTGAACCGTTATTAATAAACGTTTTTCAACGGTAAGATCTATTCGGTTTCCCTGACTGTCTTTGAATAGGACTTGATCTATTTCTTTGTAATCACACATTATACTCTCCAGGTTTTCATTTTAGTTGGTATCCAGGCAATGTTTTCAGGAATTTTCTTTAGACAGCATTTCTTGAATTTCTTTCCAGACCCACAAAAACATGGACGGTTTCGGTTTCTATTCTTTTTGAAAAGTGGATGCTGTCTTCTATCAAATGCCAGTTCTTCCGCGACTTCCCTGGCAGTCTCTAGGCGGCGCTCTTGCGCTTTTCTTTGTTCTATTAATGCCTTGGCGTTACGACTTAACTTCTTAAGTTCTGCCTCTGTAATTTGTTTTGTCCTCATCTCTCTTTCTCATTTCTTTCAATCAAAAAATCAGTAACTCTTTTCAATTCTTGCACATAGATTTTATGATCTCTTTCCTCAATAAAATGCCACCTTACTTCTTGCCAGATAAAAACAGAACTAAGCCATACAAAAGACGTAATGCCTATAGGCATGGCTAGTTCTATAAAATGCAATCCCAATAGTAAGGAAAATAGAACCTGGATAAAACAAGATACTTCGATCATTCTAATTATTGAGATTTTATTCATTTTTCTTTCCTTTAAATTTTAGAGATAGGTTGAGTATGGGATTCTAATGCTAATACAGTCTCTTTCTGGAGTATCCTTTAGATCAACAAGTCTTCGCGTTGACTCTCTTTTCAATGCCCCAATGGCAGAAAGTAGTTTTTCCTTTGCCATTCTTCCTGCCTTATTCAACATGGCAGGCCATTCATCGAGCTCTTCCCCCCAACGCGCAAGAATGAAAGTTTGAAAATCTTCTTGCCAAGATTTGCCTTTACGTGCTACCAATATAGGATCTTTAATTGTTGAACTTACTTTGTCCCAAATCTCAAGCTTATCATAAATTCCAAGTCCCTTTGCATAATCTATGACCTGCAAAACTCTGAGCGGTATTGGAGAAGACTTGTATTCTTCTATTTCATATTCTTCAGGGCAAATGATTTTCCATACGTCATGTTCTTCTTTTGTCATTTCACGATAAGGACTTCTTATTGTTTCTCCATCAATAGATCCACACATTGTAGCCTGGCCACCTAGGCCAAGTTTAGAAATGAGATCAAGCGCAACTTTTTTCATTTTCCAAGTTTCTTTTGAAACCTCTTCGCATTCATAAGTTTCTACTAACATATTAACACTCATTTTTTGCTTCCTTTTTTACCATAGTTTTTATAAAATCCCAGGGGTTGTGGTTCCCCTGGAATAAGTCAAATTAACATACTTGTAAATAAGTATATTCTTATGCGATTTTTAAACTAGGTTTTCTCCTAGGAAGATACGAGCCCTTTCTTAGC
>JADFJW010000009.1 GCA_022565235.1 Nanobdellota archaeon
TTGAAGCGGATTTTAGGACACAGTTAACTGTTCCGGAGCTGCCTTTGTCCAGGTCCATGACTACAAAATGCAGGCTGAAGGCAAACCTTGAGGCAACTGATGGAGAAAGAATCGATAGTGCCTGGTCAGAATATTTTTTTGTAACAGATAGGATAAATATAACTATAGATGAAGATTTAGAGGCAAAACCCGGAGAGGACGTAGTTATTTTAGGGCAAGTAAAAAAGCATAGCGGTGAAATCCTGCCAAATGGGGAAGCGAAAATAACTTTTAAGGATGAGGAAGAGAAAGTTGATGTTGTTTCCGGAAAGTTTGAGCATACGATCCATTTGGGGGATAATGTTGAGGCTGGAAACATCCCCATACTTGTTGTTGTGAATGACAAGTATGGCAATTATGGAGACAAAATTTTGAAGCTTAATGTTCTGGCTATACCGACAAGAATTGAAAATCGTTTTGAGAACAGAGTCTTAATGCCTGGGAATATTTTCGGAGCAAGAGTAATTCTTTATGACCACAATAGCAGGATAATAAATGGCAGTATCATCAACATCAGGGTTTTTGATCCTGATGAAACTCTTGTTGCAGAAGGGGACATACATAGTTCAGATTATTTTGAATTTGAAACAGAGAAAACACAGATACCTGGAAGTTATTTTTTACTAAGCACTTTTAAGGATATAAAAGAGCAAAGCAGCTTTAGCGTAGGGGTTGTTAGGGAAATTATAATGAAGCAGGAAGGAAATTTTGTATATGTGGAGAATGTCGGTAATGTTGAATATGAAGATGAGGTGACTATAATTCTTGAAAGCGATGAGAATAAATACCTGATAAACAAGAAAATTGATCTTGGAGCAGGAGAAGAAATAACAATTGACCTTTCAAAAGAGGTTCCTTGGGGAATTTATGATATTATCCTGCCGGAAGGAACTGTTGAAGAACCTATTGCTGAGGATACTAATGAAAGCGGGAGTCAGGAAGTTATTGGACTGAAAAATGTAATGGAAGATGTTGAGATCGATGATAACAGGAATTTAGTAAAGAAAACTGCTGATGGCATGTCCTCAATTACGGGAGCAGTAGTTGGTGCAGCAGGATATGTTGCATCAAAGCCATTACTTGCTTCGGTTGTACTTGTTTTGATAATCCTCGGAACTATAATGCATTATAGCTGGGGTTTTATAAAAAATACAGTTAAAAGTACAGTTAAGGGGAAAAAAGAGGACGATACGAGCAATTTATTTGAGGACTTTAAGTATGAAGGAAAAAGTGATGATACTGCATTTGAGCAAAATGAAGATAATAAGCCTAGAAATTAAAAAAATAAGAATTGGAAGATTTTTTCCTAAAGAAGATAAGGTGGAGTTAGATGTATTTTTTAATGACGGCAATGATAAGGAAATATTCAAGGTAGTCGATATTTCTGATCCAGAAGGCGCTGCTGAGAGCATCTTAGCCGATTTGAGGAAAATGGAAAAAGCTATCCATAAAAGCAGCGAGGTCAAAGAGCTGATAGTTGATAATTTTCTGAATATAATCATAAAGGACGAGGATAGGCTGCTGAAGGAAATTTCTGAATTTGTTCAAAGAACTGAGAATAAAATAAATGAAATTAAAGGTAAAAATGTTGCAGAAGGTTATTTGGATATTGTAAGGGAACTGAAAAATTTGAAGCTTGATTTGACCCAAGATTCTCAATAGTGTTTTCTACGTTTGATATTAGCTGTCCTACTGGGCCTTAATTTTTCAGCGCCTTTGCCTTTATTGCTTCTTAGGCCTCTTGATTTCTTCGCAGCAGAAGTTAATCCTCTGAAGACCCTGCCTTTATTCTTATTCTTAAAAATCCAGTTTATTCTAGGGTCTGCAAGGATCTGTGGATGTGATTTATCAATTAAAATAATCTCATACCAAAAATAATATCCCTCTTCTCCAACATAATAGCTGTTTAGGACTTCGCAATTGGGGTATTTTTTGGCTGCACGTTCTTCCGCAACTGACTGGTAGCTTTTGTCCACATCTTTTCTTTGCCCAAAGTGCTTGCTTCTTCTTCCTTTCCTTATAGTTGGACGCTGTCTTCCTCCGCGGTCCACCCTTTGCCTTACTATGATATACCCCTGCTTTGCTTTATAGCCTAATGATCTGGCCCTATCAATTCTTGTAGGCCTATCTACTCTTACGGTTACGTTTTGATTTTTCCACTCCAGAATTCGCTTTTGCCAAATATCTCCTAGATTTTCTTTTGGATTTTTCCAAATTTCCCTAATATACTGATACATTGCCATTTTAGCTTCCAATGATATTTAATTTAAATTTATGAGATTCAGGTAAGCAACTACCTACATTTCTCTTTGTTGAGAAATAGATGCCTATTTATAAAATTTATGGATATGATAAGATTTGCTGTAGTTAAGTTTAAAAGTGGTTTTAGTATACCTTGATTAAAATGAGTGAGACTTATGGGACTTTCGCAGAAGTAAGTGATTTTTACTTGGGATTTGCTGACAAAGTGAAGTTGGGTGCGCAACGAAACAGATTATTGCGACTCAGTAAAGCATCGCTGATTTTGAGAGATTTACTTGGAGATGTTCCAAACACAGAAAATGGTGAGGGTTCAACTGGCATAACAATCGATCAGCTTACTGAGAAGTTTGAAGAAGAAGGTCCAATCCCTTTGGAACGCTTATTGTCTGATTTACGTGACATAGGAGGACGGATTGGATTGAGATTTTATCTTAAAAAAACTGCTAGCAGTCGGGAATTAACATATGGTTCTTATGATTCTGTGCATTAGGCAAATAATTTGTCATTTACTGTCAATAATAAAAATCTAGAATTAAAATAGCAAACTATATAAATTTCAATCAGAATAAAAATTTAAAATGACATTAGACAGCCAAAATTTGCTGCAGGTGATAAAGGATTTTCCTAATCAATGCAGGGAGGCCTTGAGCCTGCCTAAAGGGATTTCTGCTTCCGGTGATGTAAATAATATCATTATTACCGGCATGGGTGGTAGTGCTGTAGGCGGTGATTTTCTGAAGATTTATTTGAGCGATACGAATATTCCGGTTTATGTAAATAGAGGATATAAGCTTCCAAAATTTGTTAATGAAAAAAGCTTGGTTTTTGCTGTATCTTATTCCGGCAACACTGAAGAAACATTAAGCGCGTTAAATGATGCTAAAGAAAGGAATGCACAGATTATCGGAATCACTTCTGGCGGGAAGCTGGCAGAGGAATGCGAAAAGGTAATTAAAATTCCTTCTGGTTTGCAGCCAAGAGCCGCTTTGGGGTATACATTCTTTCCAATGCTCGGCATACTCCATAATTCAGATATTGTCAGAGTAAAAAATGATGAATTGAATGAGATGTTAGAGATTTTAAAGCAAACAGATAAATTCAATGATGCCGGAGAGGAATTATCTAAAAAATTAAAAGAAAAAATACCCGTAATCTATGCTTCTGAGGCACTGGGCGCAATAGCTTTTAGGTGGAAAACCCAGATCAATGAGAATGCAAAGATGCCTGCTTTCTACAATGTCTTTTCTGAGATGAACCATAATGAAATAGCTGCTTATAAGGGCATGGACCATAAGTTCGCTGCTGTAATTATAAGAGATAAATACGATAATGATAGGATAAAGAGAAGGATGGATATATGCAAGGAAATCATGGAACAGTATGTTGAAGTTGAGGAAGTCGAGACACAGGGAGAGTCTCTATTAGCTAGAATGTTTTCTGCAATTTATCTAGGTGATTTTGTTTCTTATTACATGGCTTTATCGAATCGTGTGGATCCGAGCCCTGTTGATATAATTGAAGGGATGAAGAAGAAATTGGTGGAGTAATCATATAAGACTTTTTACTCAATTAATTATCTAATAGCGCCAGTTATGCCTAAACGTTGCATGGTTGGAAGTCCTTGCTGGTATTCTTTTGATGTCATGATTCCAAAGTATTTTTCAAATACTCCTATAATGTTTTCAGAAGGAATAATAATAAAATGTGGCCTGGAAATTAATTCAGTATTCTCTAAATCGGTTATAATCTCCTTTTTGACACCTTGACGGCTATTGTCTCCCCTATCCCTAGAAAAATAAAATTCGTTGAACAGATACGTTTCTTTGCCATTCATAAGTACACCATCCCCCCGTATATCCATACGATCATCCAAACTTTCCAACCTTATAGACGGTCCAAGCCCATTAGTTGTTTCATAAGCATCCTTAGGAGTCTGCCCTTCCTCCGGAGTTGGAATAAAGAGATATGAACGGTCGAATCTGATTTCTTCGACAGGTCGTCTCTTGTTGATTATATCCCAAGAGTTCCCCACATAGCTTCTACTACCGGTAGTATCATATAAACTCCAACCATGTGCATTAATGATTTCTATTAATTCCGTGCTTTGCGGAAATTTTTTTCTCCTCATATAAACTAGGGAATGCTGAGTTATTATTAAATATTTTGTTTGTATATACTAATTCTCAAAATCCAATTATTTTTATACCCTATCTAAAACTTTATAATATTTATCATATTTCTTGTTTGAGGGGGAAATGTTATTAAAATCAATTAAGCTGAATAATATCCGAAGTTATCTTGATCAAAAGATAGATTTTCCTTTAGGCTCGCTGCTTCTTTCCGGGGATATCGGTTCAGGCAAATCTACTATATTATTGGCAATAGAATTTGCTTTGTTCGGCTCTAAGCCATCTGAACTTCCAGCTTCATCTTTACTTAGACATGGAAAGACAGAAGGCTCTGTGGAATTTAATTTTGAACTGGAAGGAAAAAATATTATTGTAAAAAGGAATCTGAAAAGAAGCAAGAATGGCATAAAGCAGGAAATCGGCTATATAATAACTGATGGTGTCAAGAAAGAATTGAGCCCTGTCGAGATGAAAAGCCAGATATTTGATTTACTTGGATACCCTAAAGATTTAGTATCCAAGGGGAAAGACCTGATCTATAGGTATACGGTCTATACGCCGCAAGAAGAGATGAAAAGGATTCTTGCAGAAGACAAAGATGTAAGATTAAATACCTTAAGGAAGGTTTTCAACATAGATAAGTACAAAAAAATAAGGGAAAATTCATCCATATTCATAAGATCCGTAAAAGAAAAAAAGAAGGAATTTGAGGGATTCATCTCTGATTTAGGGGAAAAGAAAAAGGAATTGGATTCTATGAATAAGGAAATTTTTGACTTAGATGAAAAAATAAAAATTATTATGCCGAAAGCCGAAAATGCAAAAGAGGAAGTACGTAAGAAAAGGGAAAATATTTCAATATATGAGGATAAAGTTAATGAATTGAATAGACTTAGGAAAAGTTTAGATATTCTTGAGTTAGAGTTAAACAATAATCTTAGTATCCACAACAGCAATAATAAAACAATATCAAAATTGAATGAGCAAATTACTGAAATTGAAAGAGATTTGGAGAAAGAAGGAAAAATTACTGCAGAGAATATAAAAGAAAAAATAAATGAAACAGAGAAAAATATCAAAAATTTTCATGAGAAAATAGATAATATAAAACAAAAACTTAATGAAAATAATATTAATAAGAGCAGGTCGGAGGAAATAATAAACACAATTTCTGATATTGAAAGATGCCCTTTATGCCTGCAGAATGTGGAGCATGATCATAAGAATACCATAAATGACCGGGAGAAGAGGAATATATCCAATGCTGAAGAAAACATAAAGATATATTCTGAAAAAGAAACGGAAATCAGGAATAGATTAGATGATTTAGAGAAAGAGAAAGAAAATCTAAGAAAAGCAGAAAACAGGGCAGAGTTAGTAAAATTAAAGACACAAAATGTTGAAGATAAAAAGAAAGAAAAGTCCAATATGGAAAAGCTGCATGAGGAGATAAAGGAAAAGATAGGAGTTATAAACACAAAGAAGATTGACCTTAATAAAAAAATTGATGAAATGAAAAATGTTGAGGGGGATTATAAAAAAATAAAAGAAGGATTTGATAGGGCGTTGGATGAAGAAAAAAAGCTGGATATAGAAAAGGCTGGGCTGGAAAAAGAAAATGAATCATTGACCAGAATCATAAAAACCTTAGAAGGAGAGATAGGTAAAAAATCGAAAGCAAAAGAAAAACTGAGTTATTTAGCTGAGATGCAAAATTGGCTGGAAAACTATTTTGTGAATTTAATGACCACAATGGAAAGGCATGTTATGCTGCAGATTTACCGCGAGTTTAACGAATTGTTTAAAACATGGTTCAATATTTTGATAGAGGATGAGACAATATCCGTAAGGCTGGATGATGAATTCACTCCAGTAATTGAGCAGAACGGTTATGAAACTTATGTAGAGAACCTAAGCGGTGGGGAAAAGACAGCAGTCGCTTTATCTTACAGATTGGCATTAAACAAAGTAATAAATGATATGGTCGTGGATATAAAAACGGGAGATATTCTGATGCTGGATGAGCCAACTGACGGTTTTAGTTCTGAGCAGCTCGATAAGGTAAGGGATGTTTTAGAGCAATTAAATATGAGGCAAGTGGTTATAGTAAGCCATGAATCAAAGATAGAGAGTTTTGTTGATAAGGTTATAAGGATTGGTAAGGAAGAGCATGTAAGTAAAGCGTATTGAATTCTATATTAAAACAGTAAGATTTATAAAGCCATAATTCTTTTTTAGACGTATGGAACTTGGGGGCAAAAGTTTGGAAAGCTTGAAGCATGAAGATGAAGTTAGTGAATGCCCTGACTGCGGAAGTAATGAAATAGGTTTTGACAAAGGAGAGAACTTCTGTGAAAAATGCGGCTTAGTTCTTGATTAGGTTACGTACTATTTGTTAGAGACTGTTTAACTCAATTTGAATTGATTTTTAATCTATAAATTTATAAAGAACTTGGTTGCTCTTACTAAGTACCGAGTAATTATTAGTTTTTGAAAATGATAATTGGAGTACCTAAGGAAACAAAGAAGAATGAGTTTAGAGTAGCACTTGCTCCAAAGCATGTAGAACAATTGACCAAGCTAGGGCATACAGTCTTTGTTGAAAAAGGTGCGGGAGAAGGATGCAGATTTTCTGATTCTGATTATAAAAAATCCGGCGCTGAAATAAAAGAATCAGTCTATGATTGTGAAATGATAGTAAGGGTAAAAGAGCCCCCTATCAGCACTATCAGGAAAAATCAGATCATTATGGGCTATCTTCATGTTGAGAAAGGACAGAATCCAGCTCTATTAAACAAGTTGCTCAGTCAAAATGCAACAAGCTATGCTTATGAGGAGATCAGAGACAGCAAGGAAGAAAGATTAGTCAATCTTGGTGTTGAGGCAGGCATAGTTGGAATGTATGAAGGATTGCGCCTATATGGAAAAGCTCTCGAAAAAAATAATATTAAGAATAAATTCAAACAATTAAAACCAATCCAAGAATACTTCTCAGTTGAAAAAATTTTCTCTGCCCTTGAAAAATCAAATATTGAGAATGGCATTAAGGTATATATACTTGGTAAGGGTCGTGTTTCAAAGGGTGCCCAAGAGATCCTTAAATATAGCTCCATCAAACAGAATGTACTTTATAGGAATAAAACTGTTTTCATTGATCAATACATACCAACAGCAGATATCATTGTGAATGCTATCGACTGGTATCCGGATGAGCCGCATATTATAAAAAGAAGCATGCTAAAACTCATGAAAAAGACTGCAATCATTGTAGATATATCCTGCGATAAGGCTGGAGGCATCGAAACATGCATCCCGACAACCTGGGAAAATCCGATATATTCGGTTGAAGGTATTACTCATTTTTGCGTTGACAATCTTCCATCCGCGATTCCAAGAGACGCTTCCATCCATCTGAGTGAAATGATAATCCCCCATGTCATTAAAGTAGCAAATAATGAAGGCTACTTAAATGGTATCATGACGAAGAATGGAGCTTTCGAGTATTCTAAGAATAAAGCAGTTAATAAGAAATTTGAAAAGGAACTTTTAGTTGTTGAGGAGAGCGTTTAAGCAGCTTCTTTATATTCTTGATCTATGTCTAAATAGTTGTCTATTATACTGGAAGGTGTATCCCCACCAGGATGGCCCTGAACGGAAATGCTGCCGTCAACATACCTTATTGCCTCTGCAATTTCAGTTTCCTCTCCATTCTCTAAAGTTTGTTTACTGGTTGCTATAACCTTTGCATTTTTTGGAGCTTCTGTAACGGCTAAGGTATGGTATTTTTCTATGCTGGTTTGTCCTTGCTTTCCAATAACCGGGTCATCTTCTTTGACATCCATATAACCAGTACCTTTTTGATAATCCGCTAATCGCTCTACCTTGCCCCCTTCCTGTTCTGCTTTAAACTGATGAGAATGACAAATGTACAAGCTACCTGGGGCAGTACCTGGAACAGGATCTCCCTGACCTCCAGTATGTATCACTTTATCTGCGTTTAATTGAGCCAAGCTTTCTAAATCAGTCGCTTTATGCGTTTCAACACGATAAGCTTTATCAGGATGGGCCTTATTGAAATCCTCAACTTTTCTTTCTATCCCGCCAGTAAATTGACTATCATAATCTACAATTGCCAATGTTCTTTTTGCCCCTTCAGTTTCTATAGTTCTATAAGGTTTGGCTTTTGCCATAACAAAATAGTAGATAAAAAGAATTTATTTAAATGTTTCTGAAAGAATTGATGTTCCTTGGGAATCAAATTCTCTTAGCTAGCTTTAGAGTGTAATCCTCAAAGCCAAGGTTTCTGTAAAATTTCAAGGCTTTTTTATTTTCCAGATGGATCTCTAAAGAAATATATTTTACCTTGTTTTGTTTCAGCCATTTAAGCGATATATTCAGTAATTTTTCCCCGATACCTTGTTTTCTATAGCTTTTTTTAACATATAAGTTGCTTACATACCCTTTTCTTGCAAATTTGGAGATTCTCAATGGCTTGAAGTATGTTGCAATTATTATTCCAACTGGTTTTTTGTCTTCTGCTATGAAAACGGAGGAATTTTTCTTTCTTAATTCAGCCTTAAAGTATTCAAAATATATATCTATTGTTTTGCTAAGAGGTTTTAAAGAATCAGAATATTTCATCTCATCTTTTTTTGACTCTAACTTAATGGCTTTCAATTTTTCAAAATCCCTAATTGTGGCTTTTCTGATAATCATGCGTAATCCTCCACTATTTCATTTATTAAATATTTGCTTAAATTGAATCTTTTTACTTTTGGAAATCCTGGAAATGTATTAACTTCAATAAACATAACATTTTTTTTGTCAGCGCACAACATAATATCTACTCCGCCAAAGTCTAATCCCAGGGCATGGATCGCTTTGACTGCAGCACTTTTTGCAGATTCAAGCTGTTTTTTTGGAAGCAAATTAACAAAGCTCGCTTTCTCTCCTATTGCACCCTGTGAAATGTTTGTAGTCACAGCTTTAGCTTCATTGCTCCTGCCATAACTGTATAACACCTTGCCCTTATACACATACATCCTCAAATCAAATTTTCTCCCTTTGATAAGCAATGGGTTTATCGCTTCCTCGACAATGATGTCCTGCTTAAGCAATTGGCGCAAGAAGGATTTTTTATCAGTAAAATCAATAAATTTCCAGCCATAATCTGATTTCCTGCTTACTATACCCTTATTTCTAAACCGGAAGTTTGTCAGCCACCTTCCTTTTTCCAAGTATGTGATGCCTTTGCCCATAGATCCGTAGCGCACTTTTATAAACAGCTTAAATCCTTTGTCCAGCAGAGAAAAAATATCATCCAGTTTCCTGACAGAAAAAGATTTTGGGACTAATACTCCTGCTCTTGAAACTGATTCCTTGGTCAATTCCTTGTCGCGGTCTTTTGCCAGATGTTCCGGATGGTTTATATAGCTAATTCTTTTATTGCCATATGCCTTTTGAATAGCCTGATCAACTGTTTTCCAAAACATCTTGAACTTAATATAGAATTCTTTGTTGCCATAAACCCCTTTGTAATCTTTTGGCTCTATATATTTATCCCAGTATTCAAATGGAAAACAGGGAAAAATTATGATATTGTCTGTTGCAATAAATGGAAACTTATTGTCCAATAATGAGAAATAGTCAATATTCTTGACAGCGATCGCACTTCCGGAAAAAAATCTTTTTTGGCTTATAAATTTTTTATAAGTATCAAAATCTTTTTCATCCCCTAACACAAGCAAAGTCTTTGTTTTTTTTATTGCCATAACAATTGGCAGTTTGGTTCGTTTATAAATGTTTATAGAGAATTTCAAGTGAAATTTTTCTCAACATCAATCTCTATTTCAGGCACATCCATAACATCTACTCTTAGATCATTGGCAGTAGCATCCTTAATTTTTAGGTTTATTTCATCCCCTAAATGATAATCTCCTTTTACAATCACTGGCTTGTATGCGAAATTTCTTCCGATGAATATGTTCTTGCCTATCTCATCAATTAAAACATTCCCTTGCCAGCCAATCCATTTTTTGTTTTGCTTTTTGGCTATGCTTACGTAAAGTTCGTTTAAGGCTTTGCTTCTTTCCATTTTTATGTCCTCTGGAACTTGTTTCATCCTGGCAGCTAGAGTGTTAGGCCTGGCTGTGAAGATTGCAGTATTAAGCACATCCGGTTTTACTTCCTGGATTAGATGCAGGGAATCTTGGAATTGCAGTTCTGTTTCTGTTGGGAATCCTACCATGATGTCGGATGCTATGGTTATATCCTTGACATATCTCCTGAACCTTTCAACCATATCTTTGAATTCATGGATGTTGTAATGCCTTTTCATCTTGCCAAGGACTTCATTGTTTCCTGCTTCCACGGAAATGTGCAGAAATTTAAACATGCGATCATCCTGGTAAATCTTGATCAGTTCATCTATCATGCTCCCGATATGCCTTGGGTTGATCATGCCCAACCTTATCTTGTAGTTTCCATCAACTTTGTCCAGGATTTCATTCAATAAATCCGGGAGTTTTCTCTCTCCCGTATCAAGGCCATAAGCTCCGTTGTCCTGGCTCGTCAGCCAGATTTCTTTGCAGCCATGATCAATATTTTTCTGGACCTCTTTTACAATGTAGGATTGAGGATAGGTAAAAATATGCCCTTTGATCAGCCTGACAGAACAGAATGTACATGCATCTGCGCAGCCAGAGGCTATGGATACTATTCCGATAATCTTGTTTGTTTTTACTTTTGGGAGATTGACCTTTACGAGCTTTTCCCTGGTTAAGGCTTCCAACACATTTCCTTGCAAAGATTCTTCGACTGCTTCAACAATCTCTTGGATGTGGTGGGTGTTGATTAGGCTGGCTTCCGGGTTTATCTTTCTGATTTTAGGAATGATGTCTTTGGTGATGCACCCGGTAACTACTAATTTTTTGTCTGGAAACTGTTCTGTAAATTTTCTTATTTCTTTCAATGGAACGTTTAAGCCGCGGACAGTACAGATGTTTATTATGTTTACATCTGAATATTCCATCTCATCTACTATCTGCAAACCTGCATTCGCCAGCAAAGCCATCATAATTTCAGATTCAGACTGGTTAGCGCTGCAACCATGTGTCTGCAAGTATACTTTTGTCATAATCCAGAATTAGAGTGGAGATTTTATAAATTTTTTGTAGAAATATGTAATGCCTTATGTTTAATCAGAGTTTTTTTATCTTAACTCTCTGCCCTAGCAACCTGATGCTTGCACTTTTCGCATTTCAATATGTTGTAATTTGTACCTGATATTACTTCTTCCCGTAAGACTTCCATTTCTTGTTCGCATTTTTTGCATAAAGTATTCATTTTATCGAACTTAAAGCTTCTTTCATCATTGCTTCTGCTTTCTTCTTATTTGGAGAGTCTACAATAACCCTTAATATATCTGATTCTGTTTTTGACACTCTGAACCAGACAAATGAATCATCATCCAAATTAACCTTTAAACTGCCAACATTTGTTTTACAATTCTTATAGTAATTTATTAATTTTTTCTTTATTTTACTGTATTTTTTTGGATCGATCTTAATGTTCTTTTTTATGTAATAATATTCTGGCAGTGATTTAACCAATTCATTAATATTTTTTTTATTGTCAGCAATTATTTTTAGTAAATAAACTAATGTTAAAATTCCATCCCTGCATCTTGATGGTGGTATTATGACCCCGGAGCTGCTGCCTTCGCCACCTACCGGAGCGTTTAATTCATACATCTTGTCAACGATATTAATTTCCCCAACTTCTGTTTCAATGTACATTGCATCGTGCCTTTTTGCTATTTCTTTGACAACAGAAGAGGTTGCGTCATTCACCACGATGGCCTTATTTTTTGCATCCGTTAGGATTTCATCTGCAATCAAAGCTAACAGTTGATTTCCTGAAACCAAGTTTTTGCTTGTCATTATCTCTATTCTATCAGCATCACAATCAAAACCTGCAGCAAAATCATAATTTTTTTCTCTTACTAAATTTGATAGGTAGAATAATGAGCTTTCATTCGGCTCTATGGTCCTATTGAAGATTCCATGTTTCATGTTTATTCCATGGACTTTTATGTTGAGTTTTTTAAGGATTGTTTTTGCAATAATCCCTGTACCACCATTTGGATCTATAATGACTTTTAATCTGGAATCTTCTATTTTGTTTTTATCTCCTTTTGATAGGAAATTTAGGATATAATCAGTGTAAGCATTATTTATTTCATTGTATTTTTTGTAGATTTTTTTTATTGTTATTTGCTTTGAGTCTTTGTTTTTGTAAATATGCTTACTTAAGAAATTCTCATCGTTTAATGCTTTTATTTTGTTGTAGCTTTTGATTACTTTTTCCATGTCTTTTGGCCTTAGGACAGCTCCGTCTTTATCAAGGAACTTGAAGCCATTCCAGTAAGGTTCGTTATGGGATGCAGTTATTATAATTCCGCCATCAGCTTTGAAGTGCCTTACTGCAAATTCCGTCATCGGAGTTGAGGCAATGCCTATATCAATAACATCGCAATCTAAGGCTTCAATAACAGCATTTTTTAGAATGTCTCTGGAAGTTCTTGTATCAGTGCCAATGACTATTTTAAGATTTTTACTTTTACCAACATAGTTGGTACCGGACGTAGTCCTAGCATGTTTGTTTTTTAATAACGTTAGGTAAGAATAAGCGTATCTGGCAGCGACTTGCTCAGTCAAACTGTCATCATAAATGCCCCTGATACCTGAAAAAGACTCTACTAACACCATATAAACAGAATTAGTTTTGAGGTATATAAGCTTTTTTGTGGTGATTTAATTTACTGTACCTTATACGATTCTTGTAATCGTACTTCTTTAGCCCTTGTTAGACCATCAAGTAGCCAATATGCAATCCTAAGCCTTTCGGTGGGATTACGTTCTATCATTGCCAGCATTACATTCTCTTTTTTGGTATGAAACCCTTTGTAAGGGGTAATTTCTCCAAAGTCATGCCACTGCAATAGGTCTAAGTCTGGTATGCCGTATTCCCTGAGTTTCCTGAGAGTTTCAGAGGAGTTGTCAGGTATTCGTACAGGAATCTGCTGAGTAAATGAAAGGCCTTCTAAACCCATAGTAAACAGGATGCCATTTAAACCCAGAGAGGATGATGGTCCTTCTGATTCTTTTGAAATTTTAGGTGGTTCAACTTCCCATACATATTGAGGCGGTACATAGCCAAATTCTTCATCCACTTCCTCTGGTAATAACCTCATATGTATTAGAAGTTCATTGGTTTTTTGTGCAAGATCGTTTAATGGTCCAGATATATCGAGTCCACGTACAGAAACTTCAATTCTACTAAAATCAGGGTCTTTTACATACCATGTATTGACATAGCCACTCCAGTCATGATCTGGAATAAAAGTAATTTTTGGATAAAGTTGAGCAGCAAGTAGATTAGAAACTCCAATGAGTTTTCTTGCTAAATCTAATTCATATGTAGCTTGTGAGTCTGGCATTAGACATCAACAACAACTACAGCTTTATAGCCGTCTTTTGTTTTTTCAACCTTGAACATATGCAAGGTTATTGCTTTTATGTCATTTCTTAGTTCATGCTTTTCCCGATCTATCTGTTCTCCGGATAGCTCTGCTTTCAAAGAATTTTTATCAATCTTTACATTGCTTTTTTTAAATAAAAAAGAATCTTTATCTTTTAGAAACAATATTTCAGAAAGGAAGTCATACAATAGATCCTCAACATTATCTGCATTGAGTTTTATTGATTTCTTTTCTTTATTTTCAACTTTGCTTAAATCAGCGCTTTCCTCGAAAATTGCTAATGCTGCATTTTCAAATAGTTCATTTAGGTTTTTGCCGTAAATTTCAAATGCAATATCTGCAATTGCAACATCTTCGAGAACTTTGTATTTTTTCATGGCACATTGACAAATTTATATTTGATTCAATAGTATTTTAACTTTTTTATAAAAAATAATAAAATCTTGGTTACTAACCCTTCACATTAGCCCGAGGTCTTAACTGCACGACAGGTTTTGAAATTCCAGCAATTTTTAGAGTTTCAACAACTTCGTTGATGTCTTTGTAAGCGAAACCTGCTTCTTCTGCCAATCCCTGCATGGAAGCTGATTTTACGTAAATTCCTCTGTTTTCCATGTCCTTTTGCAATTTATCTCCTCTAATTTGTCTTTTAGCTGCTGATCTTGACATTGTTCTTCCAGAGCCGTGCGCTGTTGTTCCAAAAGTGTCTTCCATTGCCTTTTCGGTTCCGACTAATAGATAAGATCCGGTTTCCATAGAACCTCCTATAATAACTGGTTGTCCTGTTTTTTTGTAAATTGATGGAAGTTCCGGATGGTTAGGTGGAAAAGCTCTTGTTGAGCCTTTTCTATGGACAACAACTTTCTTTCTTTTTCCATCTACATCATGTTCTTCTACCTTTGCGACATTATGGGCAACATCATAGACCATATGCATTTCCATGGCTTCTGCGCTTCTATTGAAAACTTTTGAGAAACCTTCCCTTATCCTATGTAAAATAACTTGCCTGTTAGCGAATGCCATGTTTGCAGCACATGCCATAGCTTTGTAGTAATCCTGACCTTCGTCGCTTGCAAAAGGAGCACAAGTCAGTTCTCTATCTAAGACAGGAATATTGTATTTTTTCATCACTCCTGAGAATATCCTTAAGTAATCAGTTCCTATCTGGTGGCCAAAACCTCTACTTCCGCAGTGAACCATTATAACAACTTGGTCTGGAGTATGTATGCCGAATTTAGCTGCTATTTCTTCGTCAATGATATTTGCTGCCTGTGCAACCTGTACCTCTAAGTAATGGTTTCCGGAGCCTAATGTTCCTATCTGTTTTATTCCTCTTTGTTTGGCTTTATCACTTACTTTAGCCGGATCTGCCCAGTCTATCTTTCCATAGCCTTCTGTTCTTTCTAAATCCTCTTTCCACCCATAACCATTTTCTATACACCATTTGCTGCCATCAACCATCAATTCATTGAATTGGTTGTTGTTTATCTTAACGAATCCTTTAGCACCAACGCCAGAGGGAACTGTCTGGAAGAAGGTGTTGACTAATTCTTTTAGTTTTGGCTCAACTTCTTTTATGGTTAGGTTAGTTGTAACTAATCTCATGCCGCAGTTGATATCGAATCCAATACCTCCTGGTGAAATAACTCCGGTGTCAACATCAAATGCTGCAACCCCTCCAATTGGAAAACCATATCCCCAGTGACCATCAGGCATACAATATGAATATTTTTGTATTCCCGGCAAACATGCTACATTAGTTACCTGGTTGTATACACCAGGGTCCATGGCATCTATTAATTTCTTAGTTCCATATATCCTTGCAGGTACTAACATCCCTTTCTTGTAGCTGGTTGGAAGTTCCCAAACTACTTCACTTACCTGTTTCAATTCCTTAGGTGGTCCGCTTTGTTGTTCCATAAGGTTTTTAGAAATCTGGTGGTTATTTAAAGGTTGTGGGATATGGATGAAAAAGGTCGCGTAACACACTTTTTGCGACGTTTTTGTTCTGAAAACGTACGTGAGTTTACGAACAGTAAAAAGATTGTTATGCAGACTTTTTCATATTTCTTTTCTATATTGTAAATAAATAGTATTATTTTGATTGAAAAATACATTTTCTCGACGGTAAAATTGAGCGAAACATTTATATAACCTCTAGCATTAATATTACCTCGTTGGTGGCCTGAATCTAGCATAAAATTTTGCATTTACGAGTTGAAATTTAGTCCAAAAACCAAGAAAAATGGCAGAAGAAAATAAGAGTTATGATGCTGAGAGCATCAAGGTAATGGAAGGATTATCTGCAGTCAGAAAGCGTCCAAGCATGTACATTGGAGATACCGCGCTAAGAGGTTTACATCATTTAGTCTTTGAGGCTGTAGACAATAGCATAGATGAGGCTCTAGTAGGATTCTGCAAAAAGATTATTGTAATAATCCATAAGAATAATTCTATAACTGTCGTAGATGATGGCAGGGGTATTCCAGTAGGCATACTTCCAAAATACAACAAGCCAGCTTTAGAAATAGTGATGACCAAGCTGCATGCAGGAGGTAAATTTGACCAGAAATCATACAGGGTCTCAGGTGGATTGCACGGTGTAGGCATTTCTGTTGTAAATGCTTTGTCTAAAGAATTAACTGTGGAAGTCAAGAGAGATGGGAAAATATACCAGCAAAAATATGCTCAAGGAGATCCAACAACAGAACTTAAGGTTATTGGAGAATGCAATGATACCGGAACAAAAGTAACCTTTTTGCCTGATGATGGAATATTTACTGAAACTAAGTTTCATTTTGAAACACTATCCAGTAGATTGAGGGAGCTTGCCTTCTTAAACAAAGGAATACATATAACCTTATTTGATGAAAGAACAAACAAGAAGCAGGAATTCCAGTATGAAGGAGGCATAATATCTTTTGTTGAGTTTCTTAACAAAAATAAAAATCCTTTGCATAAGATAATATATTTTGAAAAACAAAAAAACGGGACTAAACTGGAGATTGCTATGCAGTATAATGTGGGCTACCAGGAAAATATATTTACATTTGCAAACAACATAAACACCCATGAAGGCGGCACACATCTGATAGGCTTTAAAACAGCTTTGACAAGGACAATGAATAACTATGCTGAAAAGTTGAAGCTTAACGATGAAAAGCTTTCAAGCGATGATGTAAGGGAAGGTCTAAGTGTGGTTATTTCTGTCCAGCTACAAGAACCGCAGTTTGAGGGCCAGACTAAAACCAAGCTTGGAAATTCTGAAGTAAAAGGAATTGTAGAAAGCTTAGTTAATGAGAATTTAGGGATATTCCTGGAAGAAAATCCGAGTGTTGCAAAACTGATTGTACAAAAATGTGTAAATTCGGCAAAAGCCCGTGATGCGGCGGCAAAAGCCCGTGAATTAACGAGAAGAAAAGGGGCTCTAAACTCACATTCTTTGCCGGGGAAATTAGCTGATTGCTCGGAAAGAGATCCAGCAAAATGCGAACTTTATATTGTGGAAGGAGATTCAGCTGGTGGTTGTTTTTCTGGCGATACAAAAGTTGCATTAGCTGATGGTAGAAATCTTTCTTTTGAAGAATTAGTCAAGGAACATAGACAGGGAAAGAGAAACTTCTGCTATACAATAAAAAATGATGGTAGTATTGGGATTGAGGAAATAAAAAATCCTAGAATGACAAAAAGAAATACTGAAGTAACAAAAGTTATTTTGGATAATGGGGAGGAGATTATATGCACTCCAGATCACAAATTCATGCTTAGGGATATGACTTACAAAGAGGCAAAAGAACTTGCTCCAAATGATTCGCTCATGCCTTTATACAAACAACTTTCACGTTTAGGTCGTAGGATAACTATTAAGGACTACGAATTAGTTTATGATAATAGAGATACAAGATGGATATTTACACATATGTTAGCAGATCAATGGAATATTGACAATGGTGTTTACATGAAAAGTATAGGTCCACATAGACATCATATTGATTTTAATAAATTGAACAATAATCCAACAAATCTTACAAGACTGTCAAAAGATGAACATCTTGAATTACACAGAAAAATATTAAGTAAAACTTTACACTCGGAAGAAGCAAAAGAGAAGAGTAGGATAATAAAGAAGACAAAAAGTTTTAGAGAAATGATGAGCAAAAGGATGAAACAGCCCAAAACAAGAAAAATTCTAAGTGAACAAGCCAAAGAGCAATGGAAAGATCCAGTTTATAAAGAATATATGAAAAAGAAATTCCTGGAATTTTATTACAGTAATGTGGATTACAGGAAAGAAAACATTGAAAGACTTAAGAAAGTTCAAAAAGAATATTGGGATAAGAAAGAAAACAAGGAAAAGCAATCAAAAAGAGTTAAGAAATTTTTTGAAGAAAATCCAGCCTATAGGGGATTATTATCTGAAATGTCTAAAAAACAATGGGATGATCTTGAATTAAAGAAATGGAGAAGTGAAAAAACAAAAGAACAGTGGAGCCCTGAGTTTAGGGTTAAAAGAAAAAAAGCTTATGACCAAACATACTTTAAAAAAACGATAAAACTTTTACATGAAATATATGGAAAATTCAATACAATTGATATTAAAGAATATGATAAAGTGAGAAAAGAAAGAAGAGATACTTCTTTATTGAGATTTGATACTTTTACTGATAGATTCTTCCAAGGAGACGATAAGGCTGTAGAAGAAGCCATAATGAATTATAATCATAAAGTTATCCATATAATTAAGTTAAATGAAAAAATGGGTGTGTATGACATAGAGATTCCCCGTACTCATAATTTTGCGCTATCATCGGGCATTTTTGTTCATAATAGTGCAAAACAGGGTAGAGACAGGAATACCCAGGCAATATTGCCCTTAAGAGGAAAAATCCTTAATGTAGAGAAAGCAAGGCTGAATAAAGTTATCCAGAATGAGGAAATAACCACGATGATAACTGCTTTAGGAACCGGAATTTCAGAAGAGTTTGATGTCGAAAAGTTAAGGTATCATAGGGTAATAATCATGACAGATGCAGATGTTGATGGTGCGCACATACGGACATTATTGTTGACTTTCTTTTACAGATACATGAACGATTTGATCACCCAGGGCCATATTTACATAGCACAACCACCCTTGTATAAAGTTAGTAAGAATAAAAAAGTGCATTATGTTTACTCTGATGAAGAGTTGGAAAAATTATTTGCGGATATTGGCAGGGATAGCGTGTCTGTGCAGCGTTATAAAGGCTTAGGTGAGATGAATCCGGAGCAATTGTGGGAAACGACGATGAATCCTGAAAACAGGACTTTATTGCAGGTAAGCTTAGAAGACGCTGTTGAGGCTGACAAAATATTTACAATCTTGATGGGGGACGAAGTAGAACCCCGGAGAGAATTTATACAGCGGCATGCTAAGGAAGTTGCTAATCTGGATGTTTAAAATGATCCATGTGGAAATTATAGGTTTTGCAGCAGGAACGTTGACAACTGTAGCTCTTCTGCCGCAAGTAATAAAGGCTTGGAAGACAAAACTGACAAGGGATGTTTCATTGTTGTGGGCTGTTGCATTAACAATCGGAGTCTTTTTATGGCTGGTATACGGGGTATTTATCAAATCTCTGCCCATAATTATTGCAAATGTTTTTACTTTTATCTTAGCTGTAATTGTTTTAGTTTTGAAAATGAAATATAAATAATTAATCTTTGATTATAGTTTCCGTATTCTAATCAAGAAAAGGTTAATGTTTAAAGATAAGGTTTGTTAATATTATCATTGGCGTGTAATATTCTCAATGCATCTATAATCGTTTTTTGGTGAATCTGCCTATTGTCCAAAGCGTAATTAACAATATGTTCAGTAGTGTCAAATAATTGTGCAATTTCATGAACTCTAAAATCCAGATCCCGGGCTTCATAAATTTGGCTGGCTAGTCTATAAGTCAAGCTTTTGCTCTGTCGACGGACAATAAAAGGTTTAGCTATAGGCCTGGTTCCTGCACGGTTTAAATACTCCTTTACCACATGAATTGGAACATCGACAAAATAAGCAATATCACTCTTTGGCATTTTTAAATTAAATCCTCTTATGATGGCATCTCTCTTTTCTGGTGGAGTAATATTTCTATCATGTGTTCCATACATGGCTTCTTCATCTCCTGATTTCAAAATTTCTCTAACAGTCTCACCCCATTTAAGACCTGAAGCCTCCGCAAGTTCTTCTAACGAAAGTTTGATACCTCTATCTTTTGCGTCCTTTAAAGTCTGAAATAAAGTGATATACTTTGAATATGGGTAGGATGGAGTTGTTTTCCTAGAATATATGACTTCAAAAGCCTTTTCATAGGCATATCCTTCTTCTTTAGCCAGTTCTAATACTCTATATTTCAATACAGAAATTAATCTTCGTTCTGGAATTTTTAAACGTCTCAATCTTTTTCTTTCTTTACTTTTTCCTCTCCATTTATCGTACTGACTAGTTCTCCCGATATATATTCTGATTGCTTCTATGCTAATTCCGACTGCTTTATGTATAACTTCCAGAGTTTCTCCTTGCCCTATCAGCGCATCTGCAACTGGGTTTCTCTTTGGATTTCTTGTTTTTGGAGGTTCATTGGTCGGCATATGTCCAGTTATAGCGTATCTATAAACAATTGTTTCTTCCAAACTCACTTGATTTGCAATAGCCTCAAGAGTAGGAGTTCCATTAGCTATTGCCTGACGAATTGCCTTGATTCTTTCTTCTGAGGACGGCATTTTATATGATTAATTATTGTTTTTCTTCTATAAGGGTGTAATTGCCTATTTTTAAATATTTCTTAGTTTTTTACTAAACATAACAATCTGAAAATAAGTTCCAAGGTGTTCTTAATTAGGCATACATTCACCAATCATTATCAAAATCTGATTAAAATCCATAAAATGGATTTTCAGCACACTAAAAAATTACAAAGGAATTTTTTGTGTCCCAGAAATCGCAAAGCGATTTCTTAGGAGATTCCGAAAACCCAAGATAATGGGTTTTCGATATCTTTTTAAACCAACTAATTTTCCTTTAGAATATGCCAAAACCAAAAGTAATCAGGAAAGGATGGTACCCAATTCTAGCTCCAAAGCTATTCCAGAATGTAGTTTTAGGGGAAACCCATGTCTATGAACCTGAGCAGATGATCGGAAAACACCTTGTAAAAAACCTAATGAGCTTAACTAATGATGTAAAAAGACAGAATATAAATGTCGACTTTAAGGTTGCTAATGTAGAGAATGGCAAGGCCTTTACTGATATTGTCGGGTACTACATGGTTCAGTCCTCTATTAGGAGGATGGTCAGGAAGAATATTGAGAAAATTATAATGTCATTTCCATGTAAAACTTCAGACAATAAAAATCTGCAAATTAAGCCCCTCTTGATTACAAGAGCATCAACAACCGGCTCTGTCGCAACAAAGATGAGAAGAACTACCCAGGATTTTTTGATAAAGTATATAGGAGCAATCAGTTATGATAATTTTGTCAATGATATAGTTAGCCATAAATTGCAAAGTTCCCTTAAGAGTGAGTTAAATAGGATTTATCCGTTAAGGGTGTGCGAGATAAAGTCAATGGAGATAGTTGATTTGGAGAAGAAGAAACAAGTACAGGGTGAGGCAAAAGCCGGTAAAAAGGAAAAACACGCGGAAAAGATAGAAGAAAGCAAAGCAACAGAGAATAAAGGACCGGCAAAAGTGGAAACGAACAAAGAGATCTCAGAAAAAGAAGAAGAAGTTAAAGAAAGCAAAGATACACAGAAAAAAGAAGATGCACCGAAGAAAGCAGAAGACGTAGCAAAAAAAGAGCAAACAGCATAATTCTTGTCAAAATCCCTCATATCCTAGTATTTTTTCTAGATTAGTCATCCTCCCAGTCACAAGCTGGGGGTATGATAATCCATCAAAACATATTAAAAGCAATACTATTTTTCTTTATTGTACAGCCCTGTATCGTACCGGTCCAACTGGTTACGCGCGGTTGACACGCAATGTGGGTTTTGGAAATAAGTTTCCAAACCATCAAGTAAAGCTTGAGGTTTCCTCACTGCGTTCGTCAAGCCCACTTACAGCCCCGTAGTGTAGCGGTCAAGCATCTAAGGTTCTGGGCCTTGGGACCCAGGTTCGAATCCTGGCGGGGCTATTTACTAGAATGAAACTTATAGCACAAGGAGCGGAATCAAAACTGTTTTTGGTAAAGAATAAGGTAGTCAAGAACAGATTCAGAAAGACTTACAGGATAAAAGAGATAGATGAAAGGCTAAGAAAAGCAAGGACAAAAAGAGAAGCTAAAGTTTTGGAAAAATTACAAAAAATACACTTCCCAGTTCCAAAGTTAACAAGCAACAATAAAAAAGACACATTAGAAATAGAATATATTAAAGGAAAACTATTAAAAAATATATTAAATGAAAAAAATTGTATTAAACTTTGTAAGGAAATTGGACAAAAAGTTGCAATATTGCATAATAATGACATAATCCATGGAGATCTGACAACGTCGAACATGATTTTTGATAAAGAAATTTATTTCAT
>JADFJW010000010.1 GCA_022565235.1 Nanobdellota archaeon
CCTTTTACCGTTTTTGTCTCAAGTAAATAAGGGCTTGCAATCGCAATCAGCAACATCGCAAAAATCAATGTTCTTATTATAAAAAATATTAACCTTTGATTTTTTTTCCCACTCAAATAATTTGCTTGTTCAGATTTGTCAAAAAAGTTTATGAAATTTTTTCTTATAAAGTAATACAATCCGATAGATAAAGGTATGATTAGCAAAGCAATATAAGAATACCTCAAGCAGAATTTAGATAAACAGACTACGCTGCTCAAATCCGGAAAAATAAATGCGATTATATATCACCCCTTCTTTTAATATAAAATACTTCAAATAACATAAGCAAAAATACCAAAATTAAAATCAATATACTTAAGTCAAAATCTTTTTCTACACCTTTTTCCTTGAGAACTTCTGCGCTTTCACTATCTTCCTCTAGCACACTTCCTTTAGTGACATCACTTTCTTTATCATCAAGAAGATTAACACCAAACTTTTTATTATTGAATTCGTAGATCCCTACTTCATCAAATAAAACTTTTGATGTGGTCAATGAAGTAGATGGTGTTTTGACACGCTGCTCATCGATTGCAACAATCTTTCCAGTTTTGGAGTTAAAATCTCTTATATCCTCGGTCTCAGCCATGAAATTAACCAATGAATTCCAAAAAATTGGATAAGAAGGCAATGTCTTAAAATCTGAAGCGCTATCAATTATGCCATAATAGAATATCTTTCCTTTGAAATGCTCCTTAACCGCAAAGACCGGTATATCTCCAATGGAAGCGATAACATTAGTACCTTCCAGAGGCTTTGCACTAAAATAATTAGACACTGTTGAAAAGCAAATATCATTCTCAAACTGCTTTGTCATCACATTTATTATATCCACGCATACTTTTCTTGTGTCATCTAAAAGTTTATCCAGATTTACAATATCTAAATCAGCCTTATTGAATTTATCCAGATCATTTTGTGCAGTGATGATTAATTTTCCACCGTTCTTTACAAAAATTGATATGTCTTGAAAAGTTCCTGGAAGTATTCCATCCCTATTTCCAACATTATTTATGCTATGGACAACAATAACATCATGCTCAAACGGCTCAATCTTGTCACCCCTCGTGTTTAAGGTAAGTACCGGAGGATTAACAACATTAAGGCTTATGTCCCTTGAAGCCAGAAATGCATTCTCTAAATTTGTATTTCTTCTGTTTGTTATTAGCAATACATTTACTTTTTTCTTGAGCGGAGCGCTAATATAGGCAACATTATCCACATTTAGATCATCTTCGGGTTCCAATACTATCCTACTAACTCCTGCAGGCGTATCATCAAAAAGAAAGGTTTCCACGGAATTAGGTAAAACATCGATTTTTCCTGATTCTGCTATCACCTCCTTGCCCCTCATCAGTTTAAGGTTTATTTGTTTATTTACTGGATTAAAATTTTTAATGAAAAGTTTTATGTTGTGCTTTCCCACTTCCATCCCGATTATGCCTGCATTTTCTGCATCATTTGAGACATCGATAAAATTAATAATGATATCTTCAGAACCGATAGCCTTCTTGACTGCAATCAAGTCTGGACCGTCAATATTATTAAAATCACTTATGACAACAATTCTTCCAGGCCTGTCCTGGAGGATGTCTTTTGCGAAAAGCATCGCATCTCCTAAATTTGTTGTTGTTGCCTTAGGCTTTAAACTATTTAGGATATCGGAAGCAATATCATCATCTTCGTCTTCCAATATTATCAAAGGGATATTTTCCGCAAGTATAATGCTATTCCTCCCACTCAGGGCTTTTTTGGCTTCCTTAACTGCATTTTCAAATCTTGTTGTACCTCCTTCATTTGCTTGCATTGACGCGCTTGCATCCAATACAATAACGGTATTTTCTAATGATACATCATAAGGAATTTTGATGAATGGCTGGGCAATAGCAAATGAAAGCCCCAGGAATACAAGCAACTGTATAAAAAAAAGCAAATTTGTCAAAAATTTCCTAAAAAAATCATTTTGCTTTGAGGTCTTTTTATTTTGCAGCACAAACATAAGGGAAGGGATAATCCTATCTACCGGCTTTGGCTTCCTTAGATACAAGATTATGAAGGGTATCAGGCTTGCTAATGCTAATAATCCTAAGGTGTTTGAAAATGGCATATTATCCTCTTTTTTCGATTAATTTTTTATAATTTATTTTCATTTTTTTATTGGATTATTTTTTATTGGGCTTTTTCTTATTAATCATATTAGCTAATTCTTCCACGCTAACCAGGTCCTTTACAACAACTAAATGGTCATCTACTAAGTACCAGTAAATATCACTATTAAGATCTAGTTTTAGCTCATCTCGAGCTTCAAAAGGCAGAGTCACCTGGCCCTGCTTCGTTATCTTCGCTTTTCCAATAAATCTTACAGTCATCAAGCCCTCTTCATTATTAATATTAATAATTATAATAAATTAATTAAAAATATTAGTATTATTAGATTTATTATTTATAAAGTTTGTGGTTATAAAATGATATTGTGCTATCACGTTTTTAGTTTACATCATAACATCACTTTGGTGATGTTGTATGTATAAGTTAAATTTCAAAAAACGTGTTTGGATAGTAAAACAAAAATATAAAGGAGTACCCTCTTCTCAAATTTGCCTTGCTCAGAAGATTAGTCGTATGACTGTATCTAAATTACTTATAGCTTATAAAGAACAAGGTTGGGATGGACTTAAAGACCATAAGACTGGTCGTCCAGAAACAAAGCTAAGCAAGAATGCAGAAATCATCATTCTTGATTTACGAAATCGTTATGGCTATGGCGCTTGCCATATAGAACAAATCCTCAAGAGAAAAGGATTTGGTATTTCTCATAGGCAAATAGAGAAATTACTCGTTAGAAATGATCTAGTGGAGCCAAATATCAAGAAGCAAAAGTCAAGAAAATGGGTAAGATATGAGTTGCCAAATCCAAATGACCTATGGCATACAGACTGGACATATGATCCATATACGCAGAAACAATTAAGTGTCTACATAGATGATAAAACTCGCTTGATAACTAGTTATGGAATCTGCAGAAGAGCCAATGCAGAGAATAGTATTGCATTACTCAAAGCTGGAATTGCTAGCTATGGCAAGCCAAAAACAGTTATGACTGACCATGGCTCACAATACTATGCTAATCGGTCAGAGTGTAAGCAAGAAAATACCCAATTTAGAATCGTGCTTGATGTTCTAGGAATAAAGCATTATGTTGCTAGAGTCAATAGGCCGCAGACAAATGGTAAAGTAGAAAGGTTCTTTCTTACGTACAAGACAGATTATGCAACAGGATCATTCAACGGAATAAAAGACTATATCCGGTATTACAATGATGAGAGACTCCATATGAGTCTTAACTACAAGACTCCAAGGGAAATATGGAACCTATTTAAAAAAACGAATCAGTTTCGTGATACGAACTAGTTTTGGGATAACAGATTGTAAGTTATCAACAGAAACTTATTTAAACATTAATGTATTTCCAAATTAACAATAGTTAACTCGAGGTGGTTTAAAAATGCATACATTACCAAAATTACCATATGAATACAATGCTCTTGAGCCGCATATTGATGAGCAGACAATGAAGATACATCATGATAAGCATCATCAGGCTTATATTGATAAATTAAATGCAGCGATTAAAGGAACTGAATTTGAGAATATGGATGTTAATGAGTTACTGCAGAAATTAGATAGTTTACCGGATGATATTAAAGGTGTTGTAAGAAATAATGGCGGTGGTCATTCTAACCACTCTTTTTTCTGGGAAATAATGGGACCAAATGCTGGTGGAGAAGCTTCTGGAGTAATTGGAGACGCTATTAAGGAAACATTTGGAAGTTTTGATAAATTCAAAGAACAGTTTATTGATGCCGGAGTAAAACAATTCGGCTCAGGTTGGGCTTGGTTAGTTGTTGATGGTGGAAAATTATCAATTACCAGCACTCCAAACCAGGATACGCCAGTAATGGAAGGAAAGACAGCAATCTTAGGTGTAGATGTGTGGGAACACGCGTACTACCTCAAATACCAGAACAAAAGACCGGATTATTTAGCTGCTTGGTTTAATGTTGTTAATTGGAATAAGGTTAATGAATTGTTTGAGAAGAGTAAATAAAAACAGAAATTAATTTTATTTTATAATTATTTTTTAAATCAATTCCTTTAATTCTTTAAATTTATCCATCATCTCCAAAGCCTCAGCTACAGGCTTATATGTTATATAACCATTATAAGTATTAACGCCTTTACCAAAACCTTCATCTTCTTTTAAAGCATTAATTCCTTTTTCTGCAAGTTTTAAAGCATATGGTAATGTAGCTGTAGTTAATGCAATTGTAGACGTTCTTGGATAGGCTCCTGGCATGTTTGTAACACAGTAATGAATTACTCCATGTTTTACATATACCGGATCAGAATGTTTTGTTGGTTTTGCTGTTTCTATACAGCCACCTTGATCAATACTAACATCTACTATGACAGAACCAGGCTGCATTGTTTTAACCATTTCTTCTGTAACAACATAAGGTGCTTTTGCTCCAACTAGCAAGACGCCACCGACAACCAGGTCAGCGTCTTTTACATGCTCTGCAATGTTCTCTTTTGTAGATAAAATGCAATTTAGATCTGAACCTATTTCTTTTTTTAAACTCTCAAATCTATCTTCGTGTCTAGTAAAAAGGTAAACATTTGAGCCCATTCCATATGCGGTTTTCGCAGCGTGCTTTCCAACAACACCATCCCCAATAACAATAACTTTTCCATATTTTTTTCCTAGAACAGTTCCAAGTTGCATGCCTTTGCCATTGTTGAATTTTGCAAGATAATAGCTCCCCATAGTAACAGACATATTTCCTGCTACAGCAGACATTGGTGCAAGTAATGGTAATTTTTCTTTATCACCTTCAATTGTCTCATAAGCAACTGCTGTTGTTTTATTATTAACCAAAGCCTCTGTTAATGTTTTTGTAACACCAGCAAGATGGAAGTAAGTAAAGACAATTTGATTTTCTCTCAAAAATTTATATTCTTGCTCAAGAGGTTCCTTAACCTTGATAACCATATCTGCAGACCAAGCTTTATCTGTATCTACAATTTGTGCTCCAACATCAGAATATTCCTTATTTTCAAAACCAGAATTTAATCCTGCATTATTTTCTACTAAAATAGTATTACCAGCTTCAACTAATTTTTTTGCTCCTTCTGGAGTTAATGCAACTCTATTTTCTTTGTCTTTTATTTCCTTTGCGACCCCTACTTTCATTATTAACACCTCAAAATTAAAATAGAATTATATTTTCTAAAACCCATTGATACCCATACTTTTATTTGTCATCTCTATTGATTTCTGGCCGTCCTTAAAGCCGGTTATAGCGCGTATTGCGTCTATATTCTCTAAAACAACATCAGATTCCTGGTGGATTGCCTGCAGGTAAAATAATTTTTTGTTTTTGACGCCAATGCCTTCTTCCCAGACGCATATTTCCGGCATGTCCCCCCTTAATCTTCCCATGTCTTTTGCTAATTCCATGATTTCGGCTGTGGATCTTACCATCTCGGCGTTTCTTACCACACGAACGCGGGTAGTTTTTTTAAAAAGATCCAGAACCTCTTCAGCAGTTGTTTCCTTCTTCAAGTCTACGATTAAACTATGCATGTGCATCAAAGTTGTCGGGACAGACATTGCTGTTGTGAATATGTTCACATCATGCAAAACTGTCTGCACATCAGGGCCGTGATGACTAGGCAGTTCTAAAACAGGGACTATTGAATTTATTGGGCCATGCCTTATATCCCATGGGTCTGCAGCTCTACGAACCATAGTTGCATGCACGCTCTCTATCCCGAAACTTTCGTTGACAGCGTTTAAGGTCCTGCACAGCCCGGTTGTGTTGCAGCTTACAACCCTGACATAATTCTTATTCAGGGATTCATCATAATTACATTGCGCAACAAAACTTGCATCGACGGTCTCATGCTTCTCGCCACCTTCGAAAATTGCCTTAACCTTTTTAGGCATATAATATTTTTCCTTATTCTCACGGCCAATTTTTTTAGGAGTAGCATCAACAATCACATCAACCTCATCTATTAAATCTTCGACGCTGCCTTCCGGTTTAATGCCATTCTTAGTAAATTCCTCTGGATCACCCGTAGTGAAAATTTTAAAACCCTTCATCTTTGCAACCTCTATTTTGTAATCGTATGAATGACCGGTTATGCCTATTAATTTCATATCTTTTTGCAAAGTAACGGCATCTGCAACTCTTTTTCCGATTGTACCATATCCCACTAAACCAACTTTTATCATTTTTCCATCTCCCCCAAATATTCTCCTTTTGTTGCTAAGCTGTTTAATCTAGCACGATTTATGAAAGCCTCTTGACCGAGTGCAAGATTTTCTTGTTTCCCTTGCCATGCCTTTAACGCTGGCCCTTGCAGTGCACGAGCATAAGAAAAACTGACATACCACGGCAAGTCCTCTCCAAGCTTATGCATTGCGTTTAAATGTGCTGTTGCTTCTTCTGGTGATTGGCCACCTGAAAGAAAATTAATGCTTGGCAGCTCTTGTGGTACAATTTTTTTCAGCGCCTCTACAGTCCTCTTAGCAACTTCTTCCACTCCTGCTCTATTTTCGGCTTGCTTTCCGGAAATAACCATGCTTGGTTTTAAGATAGCTAAATCAATAGCAACATTTTCTTCCTTTAATGAATCAAATACTGCTTTCAGAACTTTTTCAGTAACTTCCCGGCATTTGTCAATTGAGTGTGTACCGTCTATCAAAACTTCCGGCTCAACTATCGGGACAAAACCATGCTCCTGGCAGATTTTGGCATACTTTGCGAGGTCTTCTGCATTTTTCTTAATTATAGTATCACTTGGTGTAGTTTCAGAAATTGAATAAACTGCACGCCACTTTGTAAATCTACAGCCGGATTTTTTGTATTCTTCCAACCTATCCCCCAAGCCATCCAATCCTTTTGTATATTGCTCTTGAGTTCCATTAAAATCTTCTAAACCCTGATCAACCTTGATGCCTGGAACAACCCCTACTTCCGCAAGATGTTCCGGGAACAAAACTCCTGAATCTGTCTTTTGCTTTAAAGTTTCTTCGAATAAAATAACACCGCAGATATATTTTTCAATCCCCGGAGCTGTTAAGATCAGATTACGATATTGCCTTCTTGTTTCTTCTGTGGATTCAACATTAAGGCTTGCTAATCGTTTAGTAGCAGTTTTTACTGATTCATCTGCAGCAAGAATACCCTTGCCAACAACAACTATATCCTTTATTGCTTGCTTAAGTTCTTCGCTCATGATTACACCCTTAAAATTTCAACGGCTTAAATTTAAGATTATGGTGCGCTTCAATAAATCTTACTGTTTTTGTCTTAGCGCGCATGACAATTGAATGGGTTATCGCACCTTCTTTAGTATATCTTACACCTTTCAATATTGTGCCGTCGGTCACGCCGGTAGCCGCGAACATTGCCTTATCTCCCCTGACAAGATCATTAATCCGGAGTTTTTTATTAATGTCTTTGATACCCATTTTTTTTGCACGCTTAATTTCTTCTTCGTTTCTTGGCTTTAATCTTCCCTGGAAATCTCCATCAAGTGTTTTCAGGGCAGCAGCGGTAATAACGCCTTCCGGTGCAGCGCCTATGCCCATCAAAATGTCAACACCAGAATCAGGAATAGAAGGGGCTATTCCTCCAGCAATATCTCCATCACCAATGAGCCTTATTCTTGCGTTGCATTTCCTTACTTCTTCTATCAGTTTCTTGTGCCTATCTCTCTCAAGAATAATTACAGTTATGTCCTCGCATTTTTTATCAAGCTTGGCTGCGACTGCGTTTATGTTTTCTTTAACAGATGCGTCTAAATCTATTGCACCTTTAGCTTCTTTGCCAACAGCAATCTTGTCCATATACAGGTCAGGGGCATGGAATAAATGCCCTTTAGGGGCAGCTGCTAAAACAGTAATAGCATTATTGGTGCCTTTTGCGGTGATTGTCGTACCTTCCAGCGGATCAACTGCAATATCAACATCCAGGCCTGTTCCAGAACCAACTTTTTCCCCGATGTAGAGCATAGGCGCTTTGTCTCTTTCGCCTTCTCCTATGACAATAGTACCCCTTATAGAAACACTAGAGAACATCCTACGCATTGCTTCCACTGCAGCCTTGTCTGCTTTTTTCTCATTGCCACGGCCCATCCATCTTGCAGAGCTTAGAGCAGCAGCTTCTGTTGCGCGTACAAATTCCAAAGCTAGATTCCTATCCACAATGCCACCCTCTTTGAGGGTAAAAAAGCGCAGATATATAAAGTTTTCTGTTATCATACTTCATCATACGAAAATCAAAAGATTTATATATAGGACTAAAAATCGATAATGATAATAAAATGGCAGACGTTGAGTATACAACAGATACTTTAGACGCAATAGGCAAAATTAGGGATTTATTAGAAGGGTTAGAGGGTGTTACTAGTGTAGGTACTCCGATAGGATCACCAAATAGTTTAAGTCAAAGTTTTAAATTTCGAAAAGATGGGTCAGAATTGGAGGCTTTTGTGCAATTTAATTCTGATGGTTGTACTTATGGAACAATCGGGGTACACTCCAAAGATCCTACTTCACCATTTCCAGAAGATTTTATTGAGGCAGCCAACCTTAAAATAGGAGGGATATGGCCTTACAGCTCTCGTGCGTATGATATGGAACCACCAGAAGGAGACTATACTTTCTATTGGCGTGACTTGTATTTACATTAGTTAATAGTATTGGAATACATAAATTCAAAAAGGAAAAAATTAAAAATAGAGTGAAACCTTTATGATTTTTGTTCAATGAAAGCACACTCACTAGCGTTCGTAGCTTTCATTTTTAAGGAACATAATATAAAAAGAGAGTTAAAAATGAAAGAAAGGATTACAATAACCCTGGACAGTGAACTCATCAGGCAGATAGATAAGAGAATAGATGGCAGCATAATAAAAAACAGGAGCCAGCAGATAGAATTGCTTCTTACAAAATCATTGGGGACTTACAGGCCGGAAAAGGCTATTATTCTTGTCGGTGGAAAGGGCACCAGGTTGAGGCCCATGACATTAAAGACGCCAAAATGCATGATGGAAATCCAAGGGAGGACAGTAATTGAACATCTATTTGACCTGTTAAAGAAATATGGCATAAGAGATGTGATTTTAAGCGTGGGTCACATGAAAGAAAAGGTCAAGGATTATTATGAAGATGGAAGCAAATTTGGAGTCAATATAACCTATGTTGAGGAGGATGAACCATTAGGGACCGGCGGACCATTAAGATTAGCCAAAGAGCATCTTAAGGACAGTTTCATAGTCACGAATGGTGATGAATTGAAATCATTAAACATTCCCAGAATGTTCAGGCTGCATAAAAGAAAGGATGCTTTAGCGACAATTGCATTGACAACAGTAACCGATCCTACGCAATATGGTGTTGCAAGATTAAGCGGAAGCAGAATATTAGAGTTTGTTGAAAAACCAAAATTAGGAGAAGCTCCCTCTACCTTGATAAATGCCGGATTTTATATACTGGAGCCGGAAATTATAGATATGATACCCCCTGGTTTTTCTATGCTTGAAAAGGATGTCTTTCCGAAACTAGCGAAGCAAGGAAGGTTAAGAGGTTTTCCTATTGCAGGGCAGTGGTTTGATATCGGAAATATAGAAAGATATGAAATTGCAAAGAAGAAATGGAATGGCGTAAAGATATATGAAGAGAATGATTAATTTTCTTTTATGATTATTCATTGTTTTAGTTTCAATTATTTCTGGTTGCGAAAGCAATAATGAACAAGCAGAATATGAGAAATGCACTTCTGTCCTGGAAGATGATTTCGTGACAATGAAATTGTGCATGGATGAGTGTAAGGAAGAATTTTTGGAAAAAGGATAATAAGATGGGCTACAAATTCTTTGAAGACTCTTACTAATTAAAGGGAATTTTTTCTTAATTTATTACTTCGTTAAATACTCTTAAATAATTTGTAGCAACATTCTTCCAAATCATATGTCTTGTAAATAAATAAGCGTTTTTTTTCATTTTATTTTTTAATAGGGGGTTAGATAATAATTTTATAACAGCCTCGCTAAATAAACTTGGGTTTTTGAAATCATCTAATAATATGCCTCTTTCCTTGGTCAATACGTCTTTAGCATTTAGAAATGGGGTAGAAACAACTGCACAACCGCATCCCATCGCATAAGATAGGGTGCCACTAGCTATCTGGTTTGGATTGAGGGTGGAGCATATGTATACATCAGTTGCTTTCAAATACTGGAATAATTCCTCAAGATCCACAAATTTATTGATGAACTTAACATTTTTTTCTAATCCTAATTCCCTTACCTTGCTTTCCAGGAATTCCCTGTATCTTTCGCCTTCTTTTTTAAGAACTTTAGGATGCGTTACACCGATTATTAAGTAGAGAACATTAGGAAATTGCCTGATTATATCTGGCAATGCCTCCAGTACATATTCATAGCCCCTGCCAGAGGATCTTTCGCCGTTGCCTGGCCTCAAAAACCCAAATGAGGTTAATAGGTTTCTATCTCCGTAGCCCAAATTTTCCTTTAAATTTTCGTTTTCTTCAAATGGAACATCATGAATACCATGAGGTATCACAACAATTTTTGCATCTTTTAAATCATAGTCTTCTCTGAGAATTTTAATTGCTGATTTAGATAATGTAACCAGGTATTTTGAGTTTTTGGCTATTGATTGCACAATCTCTTTCCTATATAAAGAGGGAGCTGGCAGTACTGTATGCAAAGTTGTGATTACTGGTTTTTTTAGAGCTTCAAAAAATGAAATTAGATTATCACCATACTCAGAACCAAATAGCTTGAATTCATGCTGAATATTTACTAATTCAATTTTGTCATCTTCATTTATTTTCTGCGCTGCTTTCAAATAACTTTTAGGATTAGCGTCGTCAATCTGAGAAATTACATTACCGTTATAATAATAAGAATTTCCGTTATCGTTTAATGCAATAATCTTTGATTTTATTATCGGATTGGCTATTTCATCCATAGCTGCAGTTAGGTCTTGTGTAAAAGAAGCAATGCCACATTTTCTTGGTGGATAACTGCTTAAGTATACCACAAAAGATTGGTTAATGATATCACCCATTTTACAAATAAGGAAATCCATATAGTTTTTAAATATATCTTTTAAAAAGAAAGGTATTTTTTAAAGTTTCTTTTAAAATTAAAGATGTTTTTTATAAACGATGTGAACAAATTTAAAAGAAAAGTTTTATATAAATTGTATTGAAGTTAGATTAACATGTTGTTTAAAAGATATGAAAACAATCCAATAATTGTTCCGGATACTGGTAAGGATTATGAAAAGGACGCTACTTACAATCCTTGCGCAATTCTTCATGAAAATAAAATTTTTCTTATATACAGAGCTGAGAATAAACCTAAGAATGCTGTTTCACAATTATGTCTTGCGGTAAGTGAGGATGGCTACAATTTTGAGAAGTATGAAAACAATCCCATTATTAGGCCTACGATGCCTGAGGAGAAGCGCGGTTGCGAAGACCCAAGGGTAACTAAAATTAGGGACACATTTTACCTGACATACACTGCTTATGATGGAATGCACCCTGAAAGAAGTGAAAATATTTATACTGCGTTAGCAACATCTAAAGATCTAATTAACTGGAAGAAGCAAGGTATTATAGTCAAGGACATAAAAGCAGCAGCCATTTTTCCAGAAAAAATAGATGGAAAATATTTCATGTTTATAGGGGGTAAAAATATAAAGATTGCAACTTCAACAGATTTAATCAATTGGGATGCGGATAAAAGTCCTATTTTGGATATACGGAAAGGTTATTTTGATGACAAATATGTGGAAGCTGGTCCACCACCTTTTGTATATAATAGTAAATTGGTATTATTTTTTAATACCGCAGATGAACAATTTATCTTTCACCCTTCTTTAGCCCTTTTGGATAAAAATAATCCGAGAAAGGTTTTGTACAGAGCGGACAAACCATTAATGACGCCAACAGAAGACTATGAAGTAAATGGTAAGGTCAATAATGTTATTTTTGGTTCAGGATTAGTTGAATTTAAGGGAACTTACTTTTATTATTATGGTGCAGCTGATAAGGTAATTGCGGTTGCGACTGTAAGCAAAGAGGAGCTGGAGAAGTATTTGAATTCTCTTTAATTACATATATTCATTAAAAACCTTCATATAAGATTCAGCTACGTTTGGCCATGTCATTTGTCTTGTGTACTTATATGCATTTTTACCCATTTTTTCCCTGAGTTCTGGGTTTGATAGTAGTTTTATGATTGCTTCTTTATAGGATTTTGGATTTCCCAGTTCAACCAATATGCCTCTGTCTTTAGTTACAACCTCTTTTGCGTGCAAGAAAGGTATTGTAATAACAGGTCTTCCGCAGCCCATTGCATATGACAAAGTGCCGCTTACTATCTGACCTAGACCTGTTCCAGAAGATACAAAAATATCAGTTGCTCTAAGGTATTGGTGAAGTTCATTTAAATCTAAATATTTATTAATAAATTTAACGTTACCCTCTAAATTCAATCTAGAAATCAATTTTTTTAATGAGTTTCTATATTTTTCTCCATCAATTTCTGCAATTCCTGGGTGTGTTCTTCCCATTATCAGATATAGTAAATTTGGGTATTTTTTAACAACCTTAGGAAGCGCTTTAATAATTACTTCGTAATTTTTAAATTTACTGATTAAACCGAAAGAAGAAATTAAAAGCTTGTCTTTATATCCTAGTTTTGCTTTTTGAACAACACTTCGCTCATATGGCACTTCATGAATTCCATGAGGTATAACAACAATTTTTTTATTATTTATTCCATAATCCTTACTGAGAATCTCGACTGCTTTATCTACCATTACTATGAATGAAGATGATTTCATTGCTAGATATTGAATAATACTTTTTATGTTATCTTTAGGATTAGGTGGGACAGAATGCAATGTTATACATACTGGTCTATTTATTTTATCTAGAAATGCAGTTAGGTAGTTAAAATATTTTCCCCCGTAGAGACCAAATTCATGCTGAATATTTACCAGTTTGACTGAGTCCATTTTATTAATTTTTTTTGCTGCGTCAATGTAATCTTGAGTATCAACACGGTTAATTTTTAATATGACCTCATTTGAGTATTTAAGTTTGCCAGACTCAGAGTTAACCATTGCCACTACCTTCGATTTAAATTTAGAATTGAATTTTCTGTCCATGGCCGTCTTTAGATCCCTTGTGAATGTAGCAATACCGCATTGTCTTGGAGGATAAGTAGATACAAACAGCACTGATGATTTGTTGTTTTTCATTTTCAATCGTTAAAGAATTATGTTTGATTTATTAAGATTCCTAAGGTCAATGAAGTGGAAACTCAGATGTGATATTTTTTGCCTTCTTTTATTAATGTATCAATTAATTCCCGCAAATTAACAGAGGCAGCAGCAATGTATTTGTCTGCAGCACCATAATAAATGTAAAGCCTTTTTCCGAAAAGAGCCGTTCCTGTAGGAAATACAACATTCCCCACAACTCCTTTTTTCTCCCATTTTTCTTCAGGTGAAAAAAGCGGCTCATGGAGATGCCCTATAACTTTTGTTGGATCTTTTTTGTCGAGCAACGCAGCTCCTGCCCTATAGGTCCTTCCAACATCCATGTCATCTACAGCATGGTAAATCATTAGCCATCCTTTTGGGGTTTCTATAGGGGGGCAACCACCACCTATGTTTCTTGTTTCATACCAATGTTTTGATTCTAGGATTACATACTTGCATAAGTTTTTCAGGTATTTTTTCCAGTAATCCAAAGTCAAATCCTTGAACCTATTAAAGTATATTACCTGTATGTCAGGCATTATTCTGTGGACTAAAGCAAATTTTCCATTAATCTTCTTTGGAAACAAAAATGCGTCTTTGTTCCATATTAGCGCGTCTTTTCCCACTCTGTCCTTGTAATATGCTTCAAATAGAAAATATCTGTCCTTTAATCCGGGTTTGCATAATCTAAAATGATCTTCTGCTTCATCATACGATATTTCCGGCGATATAACGCCTTTTTTTTCAAATTTCTTGAGATCTTTGCTTGTTGCATATGCTATACGAACAGCTTTTCCATCATAACCTATATAGGTCATATAATAAGTTCCATCAATCTCAACTATTCTTGGATCCTCAAGCCCCTTGGATTCATAACTAAACTCTTTAGACAAAAGTGGTTTTTTTAATCTCTCTACAACTTTTAATGGACCTTCTAACTTACAATAACCTATTGTTGAGATATTCCCCTTTTTTACAGCTCTGTAGAACATGTGTACATTGTTTCCTACCTTTATACATGCTGGATTCAAAACACCGGCATTTTCAAATTCCAGTTTTGTAGGGCGTAAAATGATTCCTTCTTTTTTTAGTTTAAGCATAATAATCAGAAAAACATACCTAGTTTATTAATATTTCCTTGAATAGTATGTGCATAAAAAGAAAGTTAAACAACTTATTACTGAATTTCGTCAATCTTTGCTGCCAGGATGAAATCATTTTCTGATAATCCATTAATTGCATGAGTCCATGTTTCTATGCTTACTTTACTATAGCTGATGCTTATATCTGGATGGTGTTGTTCCTGCTCTGCTATTTCTGCCACTTTATTGACAAATTCCATGGCTTCCAGGAAGTTTTTGAATTTGAATTCTTTAGTTACTTTCCAATCTTTGATTTTCCAAGAAGGAACTTGTTTTAATAACTCATTAGCTTGTGCTTCTGTCATAGCTGGAACTGAGCCTTCGCATGGTTTGCATTTTTTTTCTGTAAGGTTCATTTTAAAACATATAATTACAACATTTTTATAAACTTTATCATTATTAGAAAACAACATAAGTTTTATTTTAATTAGTATGTCGTTTTATATATAGTGACGGATATTTATGACCTATAATTTATGTCCGCCACTATATAATAGAAAATTAATTAAATCAATTAAATAAGATAATCTGTCAATGTTATCCAAGATTTTCAAGGCTTATGATGTCCGCGGGGTGTATGGCAAGGACCTGACAGATGATGTTGCGTATAAGATTGGAAGGGCTTTTGTTTCTTTTCTTAAATGCAAGGAAGTTGTGGTTGGTTATGACATGCGGGTTTCTTCGCCTAAATTATCTAAGGCTTTTATGAAGGGTGTTAATGAACAGGGTGCAAATGCAATTGATATAGGGATGGTGAGCACTGATGGTTTGTATTTTGCCTCTGGTTTTTTAAATAAACCGGGTGTAATGTTTACTGCTTCCCATAATCCCAAGCAGTATAATGGGTTGAAGTTTTGCAAGGCCATGGCCGTTCCGATAAATGAGAATACCGGACTGCAAAAAATAAAAACAATAATTGAAAAAAACAATTATAAAAAAAATAAAAAAAAGGGTATTATAATCAAAAAAAATATTTTGGATGATTATGTCAAGCATGTCCTTTCTTTTGTCCATAAAGCTAAGATAAAAAATTTGGAAATAGCTGTTGATGCCGGGAATGGCATGGCAGGAAAGGTCATTCCTTTGGTGTACGGTAAGTTACCTATGAAGGTTATTCCTTTGTATTTTAAATTGGACGGGACTTTTCCAAACCATCCTGCGGACCCTTCAAAGTATGAGAATTTGATAAAATTGCAGGCTGTTGTCAAGGAAAAAAAATGTGATTTTGGGATGGCTTTTGATGGTGATGCAGACAGGGTGTTTTTTGTTGACGAGCATGGCAAAATTATAAACAGCTCATTTATTGCTGCATTATTAATAAAAAATATTCTTAAGAAACATGGCAAACAAAAGATCATTTACAATCTGGTCAACAGCAAGATAGTTCCGGAAACAATCAAAAAGTTTGGCGGTGTTGCTAAGATTGAAAGGGTCGGCCATTCTTTCATCAAGGATACAATGAAGAGAATAAATGCAATATTTGCATGCGAGCACAGCGCTCATTTCTATTTCAGGGATAATTTCAATGCAGATTCCGGAATAATCGCAAGCTTGATTGTTTGTGAGATTATAAGCAAAGAGGGAAAGGTATTATCAGAGCTGTTGAAAGAATTCGAGGTTTATTTCAAGATTGAGGAGACTAATTTTGAGGTTAAGGATAAGGTTAAGAAAATGCAGCAAATAAAAGCTCATTACAAAAAATTAAATCCTAAAAGAATAATGGAAATGGATGGTGTTTCGGTGGAGTTTGATGATTACTGGTTTAATGTCCGTCCTTCAAATACCGAGCCTTTGCTGAGGTTGAATTTGGAAGCTGATTCTAAAGAGTTGATGGAAGAGAAGAAAGAGGAAGTTAGTAAAGTAATAATGGGCTAAATAGATAACCAAAACATTTATATACCCCTAAAAATCCCCTCTGATATGGTACTTCACAAAAACTATAAGATTGCAACAATAGGATCTCATTCTGCATTACAGATATTGAAAGGAGCGCACGATGAAGGTTTTTCTACCATAGCTATATGTCTGAAAGGCAGGGAAAAGCCTTACAAGCTGTTTAAGGTTGCGGATGAAATCATAACTATAAATGATTATGATGAGCTTATGAAGATACAGGATAAGCTCATCAAGAAAAATGTTATCTTTATTCCGCATGCTTCTCTGATCACTTATTTAGGAGTTGACGCAGTAGAGAAATTTAAAGTTCCTTATTATGGCAACAAGAACATATTGAGGCATGAGGCTGATAGGAATATAGAAAGGACATGGCTCAAGAATTCTAAGTTAAAAGTCCCTAAAATATTTAACAACCCCAAAGATATTGACAGGGCAGTTATAGTCAAGTTCCATGGCGCAAAAGGCGGCAAAGGATATTTCCTGGCTAAGAGTGAGAAAGACCTTAAGCAAAAAATCAAGAATTTTCCTGAAGAGGATTATGTAATCCAGGAATATATCGATGGTGTTCCGATGTTTATTCATTACTTCTACAGCCCTTTAACGGATGAATTAGAGATTATGGGCTTTGATATAAGATATGAGAGTAATGTAGATAGTTTAGGCAGAGTATCTGCCAGAGACCAGATGGCTTTACCTAAGATTGACCCAAGCTATGTCATTGTAGGAAATATTCCGGTTGTTATCCGTGAATCATTTTTGCCCAGGATCATTCAAATGGGAGAGAATGTGATTAAGGAAAGCAAGAAGATTGTGAAAGGGGGTTTGTGGGGTCCTTTTTGCCTGGAAGTTATATTGACTCCAAACGAAGAAATTCGCGTTTTTGAGATATCTGCCAGGATCGTTGCAGGTACCAATCCTTATGTGGATGGAAGCCCTTATACTGCGTTGAAGTATAATGAGCCAATGAGCACCGGAAGAAGGATCGCTAGAGAGATTAAGACTGCTATTAAGAAAGGTCAGTTGAATAAAATATTGGGGTAAGTGCAATAATTAAAAAAAGTAAAACATCGGTCTCGGGGGAGCGGAGCCCCCATACACTGGTGTGCGTGTACGCACAAAAATGATAACACAAGAAAACATAAAAAAAGTATTAGAAAAATATGATAAAAACAATTTGACTATTGGGGCACTTGGAGGCCATAGTGCTTTGGATGTCTGCAGGGGCGCAAAGCTGCATGGCTTTAGGACAGTAGTTGTTTGCCAGAAAGGCAGGGAAAAAACTTATGAAAAATACTATAAGTCCAGAGACGGCAAGGGAATAGTTGACGAAATAATCATTGTAGATAAGTTCAAGGACATTGTAAAAAGGGAGGTGCAGGAAAAACTGATGGAATTGAATACTATATTCATACACAACCGGTATTTCTGGGTCTACTGCAATTTCAAGGAGATTGAGAATAAGTTTTTGGTCCCTATTTTTGGCAGTAGGAATATGTTGAGATTAGAGGAGAGAGATGTTCCTAAGAATCAATACTATATTTTGCAGAAAGCAGGTATCCGTATCCCTAAGATATTTACCAGCGCTAAGAAAATTGATAGGACTGTCATTGTCAAGGTTGCTGAGGCTAAAAGAGGGTATGAAAGGGCTTTCTTTTTGGCTAATGATTATAAGAGTTACAAGGAGAAATCCAATGAGCTGCTTAAGAAGAAAACCATAACTAAAGACGGTCTGAAGAAAGCGGTAATTGAAGAGTATGCTTTGGGAGCTCATGTTAATTTTAATTTTTTCTACAGCCCTTTAACGGAGGAATTGGAGTTATTAGGAACTGATACTCGCAGACAGACTAATCTGGATGGTTTGATCAGAATGCCTGCTGCTGACCAGCTGGCTGCTTTGAAATTTGTAAAGCCAAAGATGATAGAAACCGGGCATATTGCAGTTACAATTAAAGAAAGTATTTTGGAGAAAGTATTTGATATTGGAGAGAGATTTGTTGCAGCTACTAAAAAATTGAACAGGCCCGGAATCATCGGGCCTTTTGCCTTGCAAGGTGCAGTTGTTGCTGATGAAGGTAAAGAAGATATAGTTATATTTGATGTTTCCATGCGTATTCCCGGCAGTCCCGGAACGATGTTTACGCCTTATACGGGTTATCTGTACCGGAATAATATTTCAGTTGGGGAAAGGATTGCCATGGAAGTAAAAAAAGCTTTGGATGAGGATAAATTAGATCTAATATGTACCTAAATGACGCAGATAGTTGTAATAAATTTCGGATCACAGGTAGCGCATCTGATAAATAGGAGAATCAGGGAGTTGGGAGTTTTCTCGGAGTTGATGCCATGCGATATAAGCGCTTCTAAGATAAAAAAATTAAATCCTTTGGGCATTATCTTATCTGGCGGTCCTGCTTCCGTTTATTCAAAGAACAGCCCTAAACTGGATAAAAAGATATTTTCTTTGGGAATCCCGGTTTTGGGCATTTGTTATGGGATGCAGTTGATCGGGAAGGAGTATGGCAGGGTTTTAGGTGGAAAATTAAAGGAATACGGTAAAAAAAGTTTATTGGTGAAAAAACAAGGAAAGCTGCTTAAAAAATTAAATTCTAAAGAACAGATCTGGATGTCGCATGGTGATTTAGTCACTTCTTTGCCTAAAGATTTTAGGGTTTTGGCTTCTACGGATAGTTGCCCTATAGCTGCTATGGAAAATGATTCCAGGAAGTTGTATGGCGTTCAGTTTCATCCGGAGGTCGTTCATACTCTTAGAGGTAAACAAATACTAAGGAATTTTGTTTTTGATGTTTGTAAAGCTAAGAAGGACTGGAACATTAACTTGGCAGCTAAATTAATCAACGATGTAAGGGAAGAGGTTAAAGCTGATAGTGTCATAATGGGCACATCCGGCGGTGTTGACAGCACGGTTGCTGCTGTTCTGGTGCATAGGGCTGTCGGTAATCGTTTGCACTGCGTCTTTATCGACCATGGATTGATAAGAAAGAATGAAGCTAAAACTGTTAGAAATAGGTTTAAAAAATTAAATTTTGAGCATTTTTATTTTATTGATGCTTCCAAATTGTTCTTGAGCCGGTTGAAAGGAGTTGTAAATCCTGAGAAGAAGAGAAAGATAATTGGTTTTACATTCATCGAGGTCTTTGAAAGGAAAGTTTTGGAGCTGAATAAGAAGCATCGCGGTATAAAGTTTTTAGGACAAGGCACAATATACCCTGACAGGGTTGAAAGCGCTAAAACCTCTTCGGCTTCTTCCAAGATAAAAAGCCATCATAATGTTACTTTGCCCAGGAAGATGAAATTAAAAGTTATAGAACCTTTGAAAGACCTGTACAAGGATGAGGTTCGCGAGTTGGGAAAACATCTAAAACTTCCTTCTGAGATCATTAACAGGCATCCGTTTCCCGGGCCAGGATTAGCTATAAGGATTTTAGGCTCTGTCACTCCTGAAAGAGTTTCAATATTAAGAGAAGCTGATAATATTTTTCGTGAGGAACTAAAGATATCCAATTATTATGATAAGGTATGGCAGGCTCTTGCCGCTTTATTTCCTTTGAAAGCTGTTGGAGTAAAAGGAGATGCGAGAACTTATGAGTATATAATCAGCTTAAGAGCTGTAACTTCAAAAGATGCAATGACGGCAGATTGGGCTAGATTGCCTTCATGGCTGCTGGAAAAGATTTCTTCGAGGATATTGAATGAGGTCAAGGGAGTTAATAGGGTTGTTTATGATATCTCACAAAAACCTCCGGCTACAATAGAATATGAATAGATCATTCAAAACTAACTTCAATATTGATCGGGCTTTCTACCAAGATTTTTGGTGTGTAAGAGGCATAACCTGTAAAGGCATTCAACTCTCCGGTAAACTCTCCAGAAACTAAAAGGATACCATCCAAAAATATGGCCTGCTTTTTTTGATTTCTGTTAAAAGTATATTGTATTTCGTGATCTTTTCCATCCAAAATAGTGACTTCTTCAGTTGCTAACAATGGAATTCCTGCATAGATCCTCTTTTCTATTTGATTGTATGAAATCCTTAATTCAGGTATTGTCTGGGAATCAAGAAACATAAGAGAGTCTGCAAGTTCACCTCCTACCTTAAACTCTTTTGCCGGAAACCTAAAATTAAATGTTGCCCGGCCCTCATCCGGATTTACAAAATCCTTGTCATTCGGAAAATAAACTATGATATCTGCATCGATATCGCTGTTAGTAATCCCAATAAACACGACAGCTACAGCCAAAATACCGATAATTATCCACTTATTAAGCATTTTTTATTTCTATATAGAAGTGTATAAAAACTTTACCCAATAAGAAATCAAATTCTAACTTTTGCTCTTCGCGCCTATGCCTTTAGTGGTGTGGCCACCTTTGCTGTATCTCAAGAACGATCCTATCTTTCCCTCATCTTCCCGCGCCTGTCTCTGCTGTTCCGGAGTGAGATCAGGAGTAGCGAAAGACATGGTTGCAGGCTTGTCTTTCCTGAACTTTGCATACCTTTCCTTCTTTGGATTTACTTTCTTTTTCTTGTTTTTGTTTTTTTTCCTTCCCATAAGTATTAAATGATATTTTCACTTATTTATAAATGTTTACTTGGAAAAGGCATTTTATTGATTCAAATGGCGTCATTTTTTCAAATAATTTGACAGGTCTTTCACATCAAGGATATTTGTAACTTCCAGGTCTAATCCCTGATACTTTTTCCTAAATCTTCCTGATACTTCATAAAGCTCATCCGTCTTGCCAGTATTTGGAAATAGAGCTATTTGTTCTTTATTTAAATTTAATAATTTGATTTTATTACCGAAGCCATCGATGACTGATTCAACATATACGCCACCGCTACCAGATTTTTCTATTTCCCTATAAAGAAATCCAGTTAATCTTATCCTTCTATCTATATAGATATCAGAATTATTCAGATACTGTGTGAATGATGTCATTGGAATCTTTTCGATCACTTCACTATCTGGCTTTTCTGATGGAACTTCTAATGCAATATCCTCATCTTGCAAAGAGGGATTATAATAGATAAGAAATATGATCCCTAAAATCATGGCAATCAATATCATAAAATTAGCCAATTTGTATGATTTTTTCTTTTCTCCAGTATTTTTTGGCGGTTTATTAAAACTGTCATAAACGGATCTTACAGAGGGCCTGGCAGCTGTAATTGGTTTTTTATTACTTTCTTTGGTTGTTGGTCTTAGTTTCATCTCTTAGATATCTTGTAGAACTCTATAAAAACTTTTGGAAATCTTATTTCAAAAACTTATTGCACAGATGTTGTGGGAAAAGGTCGCGTAACGTACAATCTTAAATGACTGAGGCTCGGCTACCCCTGAGCCGAAGCTCGGGCGGAGCAAAGCGACCCCGAGATTTTTCTCAGAGAGAAGTTAGATGAAAGAGGAGGGAGCCTGGCGACC
>JADFJW010000011.1 GCA_022565235.1 Nanobdellota archaeon
TCCACTGTCTGCTCAAAATCAGTTGTTGCACCTTTTATTCTTATTTTGTCTCCAACCTTTAAGGTACCGCTTAACTTAATAACTCCGACACCTATATTTGTATAGTAATGTTCTACCTTGCCTACTTTTTTTCCTGACGCTTTTTCTTTTGGTTTTTTTTCTTTAGCCATTAATACCACCCAATACTAGACTCTTACTTTTGTTATATATAAAATTGTCGAAAATTATTGGTGAAAATATTAGAAATTCAAATCAAGAACTAATCACTAATACTCAACCTATTAGAATCAGAAGTCATGGTTTTACCATTGGATTTAAAGACGGCGTTAGCGGCAGGCAGGCTAAAACTTCCAAGTATTGGCAATTTTGATTTTATTCTGTATGATAAAACGCGTTCTTCCGAGGCATCAAGAGCATCGATTTCCCATTTTGCAATAGTAGTCCCTTTACTTTCGTGCTTTAGCATTTTTGTGGGCTGTAGGGAACCGATAGAAATATCATGGCCAACAGCAACTAGGGCCGGAATATGGTCACTAATTTCTATCTCCTTTATTTTATTCTTGCTTCTGTTTTTTATGTGCAAAATAACCGTCATTTCAGAAGTTCCACCTTCCTTCTTAACTATGTTACTGGCTTCTTTTACCATCAGCAATGGAGACCTTAGCACGTAATACGATATTACTGCTGCAATCAATAATAAGATTGCGGCAAATAATGGTATGAAATTTTTGGTGACCACTACCTGCATCCTGTTGTTTTCTAATTCAACATCCCAGACAAAGTACCTTTTACCGTTTTCACTTATAACTTTAGCTTTTGGATTTGTAGAAGAGAATATTGATGCAAACAAGGAGGTTTCAACCTTAAATTTCCCTTCATATTCATCGTTGTTGGATACAAAATCATAATAGCTTCTTGTAAGCGAAAATTTCTTTTCTTCCTTAACCAATTGCTTGTCTTCGTATTCAATTATTTCTATTTTTCTGACAATAGGATTTATTATTCTTCTGTCACCTTTAAAGACTGTTACAACTAATCGATCTTCCTGAGGCTTTGTCAGAGGGTCAAGATTTACTTTAAGTTCCAAAGTTTTCTCGCCTTTCGGCCCTAATTGGATGTTGATTGTATCTTTAATCAGATTGCTTTCCAGTGTTATGATTAAATCAGGATAGTCTATTATATTCTGGTTGTTAAGAGAAATTTTGATTGGAACTTCCTGCCGGGGGTCTATTTTTTCCGGTATTTCCACACCAGTTACGACTGTCGGAGCATAGCCTTGAATTAAAGGCTCTGTTGACATGATTGTAACTTTTAGCGGAACAGTAATAACATCATCTGTAAGTTTGGATCTTACATTCACACCTACCTGGTACGCTCCAATATCTCTTATTTTTAGAGGATCCACTACAAGTTCAACACTTCCCTCTGCCCCTGGCTCTAATTCCAGAGTTATAGGATTTGCTATTGGTTCTGTCCTGATGTCCCATGTCGGAAAATCTAAGGTGTAAATCCTGTATTCATCATATCTATCAAGATTATTCTTGATGTTTAATTGAAAAGCCGCAAATTCATCAATTACTATCCTGTCATTAATTGGGACAGCGGTCGCATCAAAAGAAGCGGCATTTACTATGGATAGGTATAAGGAGAATATTATGGTAAAAAGTATTAGTTTTTTAAGTAACAACATTGAATTCCACCAGTTTTCCCTATTAATATGCTTATATATAAATGTTTTTGGTAATTTTAAGAAAAATTAAAAAATAGATATAAATTAGCTCCGGGATATGGATATTCGTTGGTCTTTAATTGAGATTATAGAGATGTCTAAGGCAGATATGAATGGCTCCATAGAGGTAGCAAAACGTCTAATTAGACCCTGGAATCCAGATGAATTTAGTCTAGAAAGGTTAACACATGATTATTATCCAAATGAAGATTTTCGATTTGATAGATTAATAACCTTACCAGAAGCAGAATTCTTATTTGATGAAGAGACGGATTTCTTATCATATCATCTAGAATTTCATATTGGACAAGAACGGCATGTTCTTCCAGATCAACCAGATGATACATTAACAAGCATTGCAATTGGAAGGATTCCAGTTATGGAAACAAGAGAAGATTTTTCTGTAGTCCGATATACGGGTGGAACTTACCAATTTGACAATGGCGATGCTGGAAATCTGACTTATATGTATATGGAAACGGGTTCCAGAAGACCAAGATTCTTAGGCGGATTGCGTGGATATACCAGAATATCATCTGACAGGCCTATGTTATATGTTGCAACTGATCTTAACTATGGTGCTTCAAAGACAACAGGATTTCTGGTACCTACAGGACTTAGACAAAGGCAGTACAGGCCAATAAGGTAATAATGGGGCTGCGAAGATTCCCACCTCAGAATCTTCGGTTCCGAGACCTCCGACAAAATGAATGGAATGGGGCTGCGAAGATTCGAAATCCGGCATCTTAGATGTCTCCGGTTGCGAGACCCCCAGCCTCGAGTGATGGCCAAGCTACACTACAGCCCCATTAGAAAAAGCAATTAAATAGTTATTTATAGGTTTTTTGATTGTTTATTGTGATGAAAATGTTCGCGTAACGTACAATCTTAAATGACTGAGGCTCGGCTACCCCTGAGCCGAAGCTCGGGCGGAGCGAAGCGACCCCGAGACTTTTCTCAGAGAAAAGTTAGATGAGCGAGGAGGGAGCTTGGCGACCGACGAGTGAATCATTTAAGATGTGTTATATTCTTTTCCCATACGAAGTGTGGGAAAACTGAGTCCGCAGACTTTTTTAGACACCGTAAATCTGAGAGGCACTGTAGTTTTTACAATAGATTTCTGCCGAAGGCAGAGTAGATGTCCGTAGGAATAGGGGAGTTCTTATTTAAAGCATAGGAAGATATTTATATTATAAAATGACTAATTACAAAATCATGAAAAAGAGCTTAATGATTATTGCTTTGGTAATTATTCTAGTGATGGTTGCCTTTGCTCAGGATGATTTCCCTGGGGATGTACCAGATCCTTCTCAGAATAATGGGTTATCAGAAGGTGATGATGAATATGAATGCGAATTGGATGCGAATGATTGTGCCTTTGAATGTGGTGGTCCTTGCATAGGGGCTTGTGAAGCTAAATTTGATGGATGTGAGGAAGATGAGTCTGATTGCGAACTAGATTTTGGGGATTGTGCCGTAGCTTGTCCTGGGGCATGTGGGGACGCATGTAAATCTACTTTTGATGCTTGTGTGGATGGTGAGGATGAAGATGATTCACTATCGCCCCCCGGAGATACACCAAGATTCATCGATGACGGTTCTGAAGATGTGGGCAACATACAACAAGGTGGCTTTGAAGTTGATGGACAGTTTCTCGATGAAGATCCCGTTGGTCCGGTTGAACATCGGGAATCAGATGAGGCAACGCCTCCCGATGTAAGTCCTAGCGATAACGAACAACCTCCTAGCGATGAAAGCCAAGATGCAGGTGATGATTCTACAGGGCAATTGGACGATGAGCTTGAACTTAAAGAAGAAACCTTGCAGAAAAAGATGGAACAGGGTGATTTTTCACAAGACGTGCAAGAAGAACTTAAGGAGCACTTGGAGATAACAGAAGAAATAGTTGAGATTACGAAAAATGAAGAGGATTACATTGTTCATTCTAAAGTTGAAGGAAAACTTTTTGGATTTATACCTGTAAGCATACTCATTTCAAGAACAATTAATGGTAATTTAGAAATAACTGGGGAGAAGAGGCCTTGGTATTCTTTCTTAGTCAGTGAATAGATGATCTTTTTTCTTAAGTCCCCTTTGTTTTAAGAATTCTCGGAGAACGAAGTGAACCATATAATCCACAAGTATTATGTGAAAGTGCCCTCTCAGTTAAGATTTACGGCGTAAGCCTCTCTATAGGTGTCTAAAAAAGTGAATATAACAGAGGTTATGCGAACATTTCTCAGAATTCAAATACTCTCGGGCTTCCATAACCTTGCAATCCTGTCTTTCTCGCGCCATTTCCTTATGAAGTTCTTTACCCTTGACGGCAAGACTGTTTCCAGGAGTTCAGATTTTTCAGTCAACTTGTAAAGCTCTTTTTTCAGCTTATTGTTTAGTTCCTTGTACAGGCTTGGGTCGGCATAAATCAAGCCTTCCTCAATCCTATGGAAAGCGGTTGTGCCTTCAGGCGCGAAAACAATGTAGCCGCGTTTACCCTTGATGAGTTCTGAATAGGTATCCATTCCACGATAAACCTTTTCCGGATCTGCCAGGTAGACACCCCCTTTCTTGCCGCTTGGATCTAAAATGACTAATTCATCGCCTTCAACAGCTACGCATACGGAATAATGCGCTGATTTTGCCTCTGGAAACAAAATTTTCTTTTTGTAGTCAACAATGACTAAAGCGCCCTCGCTGAGCCATAACCTTATTTCGTTTTTTAAGTCAGTTATGTGGCCAACATCTATCCACACACCCTTAACCTTGTTTTTAGTAACATCATGAACGACCTTGATTAAGGCATTTGGATGGGTTCCCAAGCCAACTTTAGAGTTGCTCAGCTCCCCTATTTTTGACTGTGTTTCATTGTAGCCAAAAATTTTTAGTATCATGGCTACGCTGGCCGGTCCGCAAAAGCTTGGCTTTTGCTCAACATAGTAGCTTTTTATCTTTTCTAATGTGTCGAGGTCTGTTTCTATATTTTTGAAGGAAATTTCCCTTTTTACGAATACTGTGTTTGGAATAAAGGTGGCATAGCCATAATCAGACTTTATTATAACGCCCTGGTTGGAAATGGATTTTATACTGCCTTCTATGTTATCAATTTTGACTTTCTGGCCCAGTTTAAATGATCTTGAGGTTTTTATGTAGACTCCTGCTATAAAATTTTCTACAAATATTCTTGTGCCAAAAAATATGTATAAGAAAAGCAAAGCCATCAAGCCATAGAAAAACCAGCCAATTGCCGCAGTTATGCCGCTTATATTGATACCAAATAAATTAAGCAGAAATAATGCAGTGAATAAATACAAGGAAATCCTTACAAAAACAAGCATGCCGCTTAGAAAATGCTCTTTCCCTTGCTCAAGTAAAAACTCGGTTATGCCTATTGCAGCAAATGTCCTTCTTAATCCGAAAGTTATCAAATTAACCACTGCTATAGCCAATATAATCAGCAATATCACGAGCAGTATAGTAGGCAATAGGTTATACGTGTTGGATATAAAGCCCCCTATGAGGGTTACATCTTTAATCAAATCAACTTGCAGGTAAATCAATGCAGCCAGAATTGTTGAAATCATGACTAAATATCTGAAGGTTTTTATAAAACGCATATGCTTTACATTTATAGTCTTCTTCCGGTTATAGAATGACATGATCAGGCTGCTGCCCATCTTAGCTACAAAATAACCTATTATGATTATTAGAAGGCTTATCAGGAGTTTTATTGTTGTTTCGCTTAACGGCATTTTAGGTTTTTAACTACCTGTTATAGGTGGTTAAATAAATAGTTTGTTATTTTTTGTGCGTACCCTCACACCAGTGTGCGGTACTTCGTACCGCACGTCTCGGGGTATCGCAGATACCCCTATACGCTGTTGTACGTGCACGTACAAAAAGAAACATTTATACGAGAGAAATCGAAGATTTCTAAGTATAAATGTCTTGGAAATTCTTTGAATTTTCAAAACATTTATATATCGATCTATGTGTATAATAGTGAAATGATTATAAACCAAGAAATTTTGATGGGGCTGGGTATTGTGGTGGTAATTTACCTATTATCTAAGTTTTTATTCAGGACAAGCAAGGTTGATGATGATTACAAGAGGGTTTACGATGATGTTCTTACTTCGAAAGAATATAAGGTTAAAGGACAGTATGATAAGTAAATCCCCTAACTATTTCTTAAATCACGTTAAAAATAAGCAAATTTATTAAGTATAAATTAAAAATATATCATAAAATGGTTAAATGCCCTCATTGCGGGAAAGAGTTGACAGAGAATGAGATGTATTGCTGGAACTGCGAGAATGATGTTTCTGACATAAAAAATGAAAGAGAAAAGCCAGGATCAGAAGATAGTTAGAATGAAACCCCTGATAGCAGCAAACTGGAAGATGAATAAGGACATAGCAGAGTCCAAAGAGTTTGTGAATAGATTACTAAAATTAGTCGATAATTCTTCAGAAATAGTATTATTTGCGTCGTTTACATCATTGTACATTTTGAGAACTATGTTGGAACATTCCAGGATTAAGTTAGGAGGTCAAAATATGCATTCTGAGGAAAAAGGCACATATACCGGAGAGGTTTCTGCATCAATGCTTAAAGATGCCGGATGCGAGTATGTTATCCTGGGGCATTCCGAAAGAAGACAGTATTTTCATGAAACTGATGAAACGATAAATAAAAAGATTAAAGTAGCTTTGAAAAATAAATTAATGCCAATAGTGTGCGTTGGGGAGACTTTGGAGCAGAGAGAAAACAGCGAAACAGAATCAGTGGTTAAAAATCAGCTGGAAAAATGCCTGAAAGGCGTCAAAATTAAAAATGTAGTTATTGCTTATGAACCGATCTGGGCAATAGGTACTGGGAAAACTGCGACTCCGGAGCAAGCAGAAGAAGTTCATAAATTTATAAAAGGCATGTATAAAACAAGAATAATCTATGGCGGCAGCATGAAACCGGAGAATGCTAAAGAATTATTGTCCATGCCGGATATTGATGGTGGTTTAGTTGGTGGTGCTTCTTTAGATGCTAAGAGTTTCGCTGAGATTTGTAATGATTAAGGAACTTCTACATAAATTTTTTGAAGCTCTTCATACTGGGGAATTTCAACATCTAAAATATAAGTCCCGGAAACAGCGTCTTTTGCGACCTCTACACCTATCCCTACATTTTCCTCACCGTTTTTTTCAATAATAAAGCTTTGTCTATATCTTAAAGCAACTTTATTTAATTCATTTTCTGCAGTTATTTCTTCATTATCCTTTATTATCTTTGAAACATCTATATTGATATTAAATTCCCGGGTTTCAAGTATATTTATTATCTTAATTCCGAAAACATCAAAATTTCCTTTTCGTATTATTTTCTTATTTGTCCCTATGCATACCTTATCTGTACCGCATACTAAATTTTCAATTCTTTTATCCAGCTGTTCTGTTGTGAGGCTTTCCAGCTCAGTCGCATCACCTGCAAGGTTGGAAATAAACTTTATTCCCAAGCCGAATATCGCTAATGCAATGATTACAGTGACCAGGAAATTCAATGTTAGCTGGATTCCTTTTTTCATCTGATATTGCATGAAATCAATATTATTTAATCTTTATGTATATTCCATGTTTTATAGAATAAATTTATCTTATCAGCTCGTATTCTTTGATCAGCAGCAGCATAAACAATATCAGCAATGATATGCCGACAACAGACCATATTAAGCCGACAAGAATGCTGGTCGCAAACATCTGATACAGTCCAAAACCTATGAATATAAATCCGATCCATAGAAATTTGTCCAAAACAAGCTTCAAAATTTCAAATTCCTGCTGCTCTGAAAGCCTTTTTTTCATATCAACCTCTTACTACAATGAATAAGTCTTTTTGCGCATAAATTTCATCTGTAGGGTCTTTTTTAACATCCAACGTTAGGAAATATGAGCCTTTTTTAGCGTCATTTGGTATGCTTAATCTTATGTTTCTTACATCTGAATCATAAGCTGAAAGCTGATGAACATTTTGATTGTATTGTAACCATCTTAACGGGGCATTTAATTCAGCGCCTTCCGGAGCTGATTGCGGTGTAAAAGTTAATTTGTAAGATAAAGTTCCATCTTCCTTGTTCCTTATTCCTGCTGCTAAAATTTCAGAGCCCCCTTTGTTGATATTTACCTCGATTTTTGTTAATGACAACTTTTTGTCATTAGCTATCAAATCTTCTATGATCTGCTGCCTTATCTGCTCTGTGACATCTTCTCTTATATCGCTGATGTCTGAGAATGTATTCCTTACAAATCCCAGGCCTAAGCCAAGCAAAGTCATTGCAAGGATTATAATGACAATTGCCCTTATTGACAGTTCTAAAGAAGCCTTTTTGTTAAACATTAATATATACACCTCTTTTTTGATTTACACGGTTTTAGTCATTTATAAAATTTACTATTATGTTTAAACTATTTCAGTCTATAGTAAAGAACTAGAGATGTAAGGTTGTATCCAGTATAAAGGTTTATAAATATAGCAAATTTTTCCCTAGTGTGCGCACTGATAATATTTCATCTTTAGAACAAGTTCTAGAGAAGCAACAGCCAGAACATCAATATGATTTATCAGAGAGAATACACTTTGTTACAAGTGACGAGTTTGATGGTGTGTGGTATGCTGCTTCGTCTGATGATGAACGTAGTATACTATCAGAGCAGTATAAGGAAGTTCTTGGTCCTGTAACTGTTTCTTTATATGAAGATATTCTTGATGGCACCCGGAAAAAATTTCTTGATGGTACTTTCAAAGGAGAACATGGTGTGCTGAATTCAGAGGTCCTTGTTAGATATAGGGTTGAAAAAGATGGACTAACCAAAGATGACATACCAAACCTTCCTGCTACTTACTTTAGCAAACAAAAATTAACAAGAGCCGTACTGACTTTAAACAACTCTCATATTCAAGCCTTGATCACCACATTTCCAGAAATCAAACTTAAACCTTATTATTTTAGGAGCGTTCCGCAAAGTTATTGGAAGGGAAGACAAGGGAAAAAACACGCTAGGGAAGCTACTAGGGAATTGTATTCAATATTAAATTGGTCTGCCGATGAGATTATCAAAAAAACAACAGCTGAAACATTTGATCTAAACATACTTCCATTTGGTGCTAATCTTGAAAGTATGCTTTCACATGTGTATGGTGGTTCCCCAATTGATGCTGTTATTGGCGCCTTTCCTGAGCTAAATCTAAAACCATATTATTTCCCCGTTGTACCGCAGAGTTATTGGAAGGGAAGAAAAGGCAAACGGCATGCTAAAGAAGCTACGAGAGAATTGTTTGAAAGACTTGGTTGGGATATAGAACAAATCGTTAATAATACGAACCAAAAAGTATTTTTGGAAGGTAATATGCCATTTGATAGTAATTTATCTGGAATATTAAATGCCTTTAATAAAAGTCCTATAGCTGTAGTAATTAATGCTTATCCAGAATACAATTTAAAGCCACATTATTTCCCCTTGGTTACACAAAGTTATTGGAGTGGTCCTGAGGGAAAGAAGCATGCAAGAGAAGCTTTAAGAGAAGCTTTTGATATTTTAGGAATAAGGCCAGAAGAGCTTCCTCAAAAAGCAAGTAGGAGACATTCATCCGATTCTAGGCTGCCTTATGCTATGAATCTAAATGGCATGTTGAGTCATGTGTACAAAAATTCTTTAACAAATGCAATCATAGACGCTTATCCTGAAATGGACTTTAAACCACATTATTTCAGCAGAGTACCTCGAGGTTATTGGTCTGGACCTGATGGATTAAGACATGCCGCAGAAGCAACAAGAGAGATGGTGAATATATTAGAACTACCTATTGACGACTTACCTAAATTAGTTTCATCTAGAACATTCAATCAATCTATTTTACCATACGGTGGCAATCTTTCATCTATGTTTAAACATGTCTTTAATAGAAATCTAGGTATTGCAATCATGAATGCGTATCCTGAAAGATTTACCCAGGATCAATTTAGTATAAATTTAAGAAATTAGAATATCCTGCTCAAAAACCCTTTTTTCTTCTTGCTTTCTTTTTCGAACTCTTTGAGCAATTCTTTTTGTTTTTTACTTAGTCTTTCAGGAACTTCTATAACAACTTCGACATTTTCATTGCCACTGCCATTACCGTGCAGATAAGAAATACCTTTGCCGTTCATCCTGAAGATAGTATTGTTTTGCGTGCCAGCAGGAATTTTTAATTTGGCCTTTTCTTCCAGGGTGGGAACTTCAACTTCCCCGCCTAAAGCTGCCACAGTAAAAGGTATGGGAATTTTGACATAAATATCATCACCATCCCTTTCAAATATTTCATGCTCTTTTACATGCATGACTATATACAGATCTCCGGGCTCTGCGCCTTTTTCGCCTGCTTCGCCTTCTTTTACAATCCTTAAGTTAGTGCCTTCTTCTGCTCCTGCCGGGACTTTAATCTCAATCTTTCTTGTTTTTTTAACAACTCCTGTGCCGTCGCAAACTGCACATTCCTTTTTTATATATTTTCCCTGGCCCCTGCATTTGCCGCATGTAGTCTGCGTTGAGAAAATTCCAAATGGAGTCCTTTGTGTTCTTCTTTGAATCCCGGAGCCGTTGCATCCGGGACAATTTACAATATCGGACTCGGATTCAGCACCGGAACCATGGCATTTTGAACAATGCTCCAGCCTCGGGATAATAATATGCTTTGTTATGCCTGTAGCAGCTTCATTTAATGTAATCTCTAAATCATACCTTAGATCAGAGCCTCTTCTTGGGTCACTTCTTTTTGACCTAAAAGGATTTCCACCGCCAAAAAAACTTTCAAAGATGCTGTCAAAATCCATTCCGGCTCCTGACATGGTGTCACTGAAGTCAAAGCCCTGGAAACCATTTCCGAACTGGTCGGCAGTAGTGCCATACTGGTCGTATTTAGAACGCTTTTCATCATCTGCAAGGACAGCTGCAGCTTCATTTATCTCCTTGAATTTCTCATCAGAATCCTCGTTTTTGTTCAAATCAGGGTGGTATTTTTTTGCTAATTTCTTGTAGGCTTTCCTGATTTCCTCTTTCGTTGCGGTATTTTCCACTCCGAGTATATTATAGTAGTCCTTTGTCATTTTTACGTACCCGTAAAACAGCGTATGGGGATTGTGCGTACCCGCACACCAGTGTGCGGTACTTTGTACCGCACATCCCGAGACTGAATTACAGCTTTTTTATCGCATTAATTCTTCCTCAATTTTTTTAGTAAACTCAAATTCTTTGCTTAAATTCATATTATAGGTTTTTTCCAAACAGTCAAACCTTTCTTTTAAACTTACAACTTTATTTCCAATACATCTTTTATCGGCATAAAAAATAATTTTTTCCTCAAATGTTTTTGGCTGTCTTTCCGGTTCTTCAATCTTGTATAAGCTATGTTTTCCGATAACCTGGGAAACTTCCGGAAAGCTGAGGCTTTTTAATAACTTTATCCCTTCTGCAATATGATCCCCTTTTACCCTCTCAACATCATGCAATAAGGCCGCTGCTGTCACCAGCTTTTTATTGATATTTATACCTTTGGCTATAAGTTTGTCTGCAATTTCTTCAGCAACTTTACATACTGTCTTGCAATGCTCAATAACCTGAGAAGGAGTTTTATTTTTAGTTAAGATTTCTATACATTCCTCTTTTGTCGGGATTTTAGGATTATTCATTTATTTCTTCTTTTTTTTGTCATCATCCTCAACTTTGTACTCTGCATCCACTACTTTCTCATCCTTTTTTCCTGTTTTGCCAGCTGATGCGCCTGCTTGAGCACCTTGCTGCTTCTTTTTAGCCTGCTCCTGCATGACTTTCTGGTACATCTCTGCAGATATTCCCTGCATCTCCTTATTTACGTCATCCATCTTCTTCTTTATTTTATCTGCATCCTTCTTTTCAGGCTTCAACAGCTCTTTCAGTTCCATTATATGGCCTTTTGCAGTTTCAAGCTTTTTAGCATCTACTTTTCCTTCCATCTCCTTGAAGACTTTTTCAGAGCTAAACACTAAAGTGTCTGCTTGGTTTATTGTCTCAACTTCTTCTTTTCTTTTCTTATCTTCTTCCGCATGCTGCTCTGCGTCTTTCTTCATCTTCTCAACTTCTTCTTTGCTTAATTTTTGACTAGCTGTAATTTTAATAGATTGCTCTTTCCCAGTTCCGAGATCTTTAGCTTTTACATCCACTATTCCATTTGCATCAATATCAAAAGTAACCTCTATTTGCGGTACTCCCCTAAGTGCAGGCGGTAGTTCAACCAAATCAAACTGCCCTAAAATTTTGTTGTCGTTGAACATTGGCCTTTCACCCTGGCCAACACGAATAGTTACAGCCGGTTGATTGTCTGCAGCTGTTGAAAATATCTGGGATTTTTTACTTGGAATGGTTGTGTTTTTATCAATTAACTTTGCAAAAACTCCCCCAAGTGTTTCTATTCCCAATGTTAGTGGAGTTACATCCAAAAGCAAAATGTCCTTGACTTCTCCAGCTAAGACTCCTGCCTGTATTGCTGCCCCTTGCGCAACACATTCCATCGGGTCTACACCGCGCTCTGCTTTCTTTTCGACAATATCTTCTACAAATTTCATTACAATAGGCATCCTTGTAGGTCCGCCTACCAAGATTATCTTATCGATACCCTTAGAACTTAGCTTTGCGTCTTTTATTGCCTGCTCTAATGGATGCTTGCATTTTTGTATTATTGGTTCTACAAGCTGCTCTAACTTGGATCTAGCCAGTTTCATAGTCAAATGTTTTGGACTATCATTTTGAGAAGTAATAAAAGGGACATTTATCTCTGTCTCCATCGTAGTGGATAGCTCTATCTTTGCCTTTTCGGCAGCTTCTCTTAATCTTTGCATGGCCGTGTCATCCTCGCTTAAGTCTATGCCTTCCTTGTTTTTGAAATCCTCTATGATAAATTTCATCAATGCTTCATCCATATCTGTTCCGCCTAGTTGTGTATCTCCGCTAGTAGCTTTAACTTCAAAAACTCCTTCTGAAAAGTCCATTATTGTAACATCCAGTGTGCCGCCACCAAAATCAAAGACAAGGATTTTAAGTTCTTTGTCCATCTTGTTAATGCCATAAGCCATTGCTGCTGCTGTCGGTTCGTTAACTAATCTTATAACTTCTAAGCCAGCTATAATACCTGCATCTTTTGTAGCTTGCCTTTGGTTGTCATCAAAATAAGCCGGAACAGTAATAACCGCTTTCTTTATAGGCTCTCCAATAAATTCTTCAGCATCCTTTTTTATCTTTTGCAGGAGAAATGCAGAGATTTGCTGCGGCGTGTATTTCTTGCCGTGGATGTCGTACTCAAAATTTGTACCCATCTTTCTTTTTGCAGCTAAAATCGTGCCTTGCGGATTTGAAACTGCTTGTCTCCTAGCTGGTTCTCCAACTAACATCTGCCCGTCTTTTGTAAATGCCACAACGCTTGGAAACGCTTTTCCGTAAGCTGTAGTGCCCTCTGCGGAGGGTATAATTGTCGGTTTTCCTGCCTGCAATACTGCAGCAGCAGAATTTGATGTGCCTAAATCTATTCCAATTATCTTTTCTTTCTTCATTTTTGTTTTTTCAGTCATTTTTTGTTCACCTACGTAGTAGGTGCCGAAAATCTCTTTGATTTTCAAGCACCTTTAGTTTAATTTTTGTTTTCAAATTTTTTAATTTATTTTTATCATTGAACTGCTTATCTGATTTCGAAATTTAATATCTTCTTTAACTTCTCTTTGTCAGGAACCAATTCCTGCAACGAAGCCCCTTCAATCATTTTCCCACCACTTTTTAGGTATGATGCATACTGTCTTACGCTTTCAGCATCATCCTTGTTTACAAAATGATTGAGCATGAACCATATGCTTAATTCTTCGCCATAATCTTTGCATCCCATTGAAGTCTTGCATTCCAATGGTTTTGCTTCATGGACCTTACATCCAATCTCTTCATCGAAAAAGATGCATTTTCCGTATGGCTTGTCTTTTCTTAATATTCTCGGCCTGTATCTTTTTGTGTTGAACTTCTCAACCTCTTCCAAAAACTCTTTTTTCAAAACTTCCTCTGAAATATCCATAAATTTTGCAAGTTTTGGAATGTCATCATCAGCCAAAAATCCTGATCCGTGCCTGCAGCCAACTGTGCATGCATCGCACTTGCATGGATTCCCAAGCACCAAAACATCTTTTACATCTGTATCTTTGTGGAGTTTTGTATTTTCCAATTAAGCACCCTTTTTTGTACAATAATTATTTTTTCATTAATTTTTAATTCAATATTATTATTTTAATCATTCTTTATTGAAATTTTTCTATTGAACTATTTTTTATTCTCTTTTTCACTTACTTTAACTTTTGAATGCCTCAAAACTTTATCATTTAACATATAACCTTTTTGCAATTCTTCCAAAACAATTCCATCATCATCATCAGATTTCTCTTTGAGCATGACTTCATGCAGATATGGATCAAATTTCTTTCCTAATGATTCGATAGGTTTAAGCCCCTCTGCATGCAAAAGTGAAATTAATTGCGCATAGACCATTTCCATGCCCTTTACAAACTTTTCATTGTCTTTAGTAGACCTTAATGCAATCTCAAAAGTGTCAATTGTTGGCAATATTCTCTGTATCAACTCTGCTTTAGAGTATTTTACAAACTCTGCCTTTTCCTTATCAACCCTTTTCTTGTAATTTTCAAATTCTGCCTGTATTCTTTGCAAGGTATTGGTAAGTTCGTCAATTACCTCTTTTTCAGTTGGTTTTTTGTCTATCTTAGGTTTTTCTTCTGCCTTTTTCCCATCATTTTGCTTTTTTTTTTCTTTTTTCATTTTTGTGCGTACCCGCACACCAGTGTATTGGGATACCTACTGTATCCCGAGACGGGTATATTTTATGATTTTTTATAATGTTAAATATCATTAATATAAAATAAATAAAAAAAATTAATTTAATCTTCTATGAATTTACTCACATCCACAACCTTCTCCGCCTTTCATTATGTTTACCTCCATTGTGTATTTTTTCTTAAAATCTTGATTTAATTCTGTTGACCTTAAATCAACTAAACTATGGTAGTATCAACTAGTATTTAAGCTTTTCTGTGATTTAGTATATTGATGACCCAAATATTTAAATAGAAAGCCTGTTTTAAGGTGAATTATGAGATACGTACATAGGATAACCATAATGACTATAAGGAAGCCAGTTCAAAAAGATGTCAATCAGGAACTGCAATGGTTAGGCAGCTCTTTAGGATTATTTAACCTAAGGGATAAGGACAAAAGCTGTTTTAGAGTTTTTATTGAGCTGGTTAAGACTGCAAAACTGGGAACCCCTTTGTCTAGTGATGAATTAGCTCATAGATTGGGTTTAAGCAGAGGTACTGTTGTGCATCATCTTAATAAGTTGCTTGATTCGGGGATCATTGTACAGGCGCATAGGGGTTATATCCTAAGGGTAGATAGCTTAAGAGCACTTATAGATGAGGTTGAGAAGGACCTTAGAAGGACGTGTGATGACTTAAGAACTATGGCAGAAGAGATTGATGGTAGTTTGGGTTTATAATTAAGAAATCAAAACAGCATTGATAGTTCCATCTTGTCCAGGCCTGGAAGTTATCTTTGCTTTCCCTTTTTCTGTCTCTATTACAGTGCCTTTTGTCATTATGTTTCTTCTTATGAAATGCCTGTTAGCGGGATTGTCAACAACAGCTTTTATTTTTGCCTTTTCATATTTTTTTGTTTTTGGATCATATAAGTTTGCAGTATCATTGCTGAAAAGCCTTACTTTTCTGTTGCTACCCATAGTTCTGATATTTGCTGCTCTTCTCTTTTCAAGCTTTGTGAAAGCAGGTTCTCTGCCAAGCTCATATTGCTTTTTCTTCCTGCCTTGCTGCTTATACTTCCCACCACTAGGTTTTCTTAACGATCTTAATTGTGAAATTGCCATAAAAAGAAGGATAATGTGTTTATTTATAAGGATTTCTGAATTTTTACGCGTCCGTAGAACAGTTGTACGTTCCCGTACAACAGTGTGCGGTACTTCGTACCGCACGTCCCGAAACTGGAACTTTTGTATGCTCAGTCTCGGGGATACCGCAGGTATCCCCATAACATTGGTGTGAGGGTACGCACAATAACACAAACATTTAAATACAAATACCAATATTCCAATCTTATGTATTTATTTTTGTGGGGTGTTTGATTATGGCAGAACCTTCTAGACCGTTAGATGCTTTGAATAATGCAAGAGACAAGAGAGTAGTTGTTGAGTTGAAGAACAACCGTATTTATGTCGGCAAGTTAAAATCATTTGACATACATGTTAATGTCGTTTTAGAGGATGCTGAAGAGCATGTTGATGGAGAAGTAAAAAGAAAACTAGGCGTAATATTTATTAGAGGGGACACAATAACTATTATTTCCCCTGAATGAATGAATTTCTAAGGTGTTTATATGTCAAAAGGAACAGCATCTATGGGTAAAAAATCCGGAAAGAAGAATATGATACATTGCAGAAGGTGTGGCAAGAGGACGTATCACATGCGACATAAACAGTGCAGTTCTTGCGGCTATGGAAAGAGCGCGAGAATGAGAAGCTACAATTGGCAGAAGAAATAAGAATATTTTTAAAGCAACTAATTCTCATTGGTATTATGCGGGAGCAGCGGGAAATTTTGAATTTCCTAGCTCCCTTATTCGCTTACGCTCATGCGGGAGTGCCGGAGTGGCCAAACGGGACAGGCTTAGGACCTGTTAGCTTAGTGCTTACGCAGGTTCGAATCCTGTCTCCCGCATCCTTTCTTTTTAAAGTAAATTTGTGGAATCTCTACGAAAAATATAGTAGTATACATATTATATGCACGGTAAATCCATAACTATAAATACCAGTATTACAATAAATAGAGTACGAGCGTGGGGGTGGAAATATTTTAGTTTCTAGTTCTAAGAAGAAGATAATGGCAATAATTTTGATTATAATAACTATAGTAAGCCTAGTATTATTTGCTTCTGGAGTGATAAATCAGTTCTTGTTCTGGATTGTAGCCGCTGTAATAGCGCTTATAGCATATAAGGTAATCCCAAGATTGAAGTAAATAGAAAGAATAGCGGGGTTTTATAACACTTTTATTCTGATTCCATAAAAATCTTGCGATTTTCATGGTTTATATCTCTGCTTGCGCTTTGATACACGCGAAAATCCGAAGATTTTCGGTGCAAGAAAATTCCAAAAAATTTTCTGCACACAAAAACATTGTTTTTGTTGTGTCCTGGAAATTTTGGATTTCCATGATTAACCAGTTTTGGAGTATTATGTTTAACCCCACTACATTTAGCATGGAACTCAATTATGTATATATTTTTAACCTATATAAAATTTAAAGAATTTATATAATGGCAATTAAAATAAAGAAATAAATGCTCGGACTTCGTCCGGCACCAATTTCGTTGGTTTTCTAGCCTAGGCTTTTCCTAGGATTCTAAAGACTTTTGTTCCGCACTTAGGGCATTCACCTTTCATAGCCCTCATCTTGTTCTTCATAACAATCTCTTTGCCGTTCTTGATCTCAACCTGCTTTTTACACTTCATACATCTTCCTTCTACCATTTTAAAACCACCTCATGGTTCTTTTATAAGTATTTTAAGCGGTATTATGAACAATTTGTATATAAATGTTTGGTAAAATTACTGCTATTTTACAATCTCAAGCAGCATCTTTATATTAGAAATCTCATAATCTGCATCTGTTTTCTTTATTTTTGGATTGCCATATCTGGCAAAACATGTTTTCATTCCTATCGCTTTTGCTCCTTTAATGTCTCTTTCCGGCCAGTCTCCCACCATAAGGCATTCTGAGGCTTTTAGCTTTAATTTCTTTAAAGCAGCCTTGAATGGTAGTTTTGAGGGTTTGTGCTGCTTAGTGTCTTCAAATGTGACAACAACGTTAAAGTAGTTGCTTAGCTTTATGGATGCTAGCCTTACCCATGCCTTAAGCTTTGGGGCGTCTGTTACTATACCAATTTTAATTCCACGGCTTTTTAACTTCAGCAGAACATAATCAACATTAGGATAAGCCTCCATGAATCCTGTTCTTACACGCCTATACGCTACAATGCCATTTGCTAGGATTTTATAGTCTACTTTTCCCGTAATTTTCTTTAAGAATTTCTGGAATATGGTTCTTTCTTCCAGACCATACTTATCATACAGCTCAAAAAGAACTTTAATGGCTTTGTCATGCTCAACATTTAGACCCGCACCTATCATTGCATCTATCGCAGCCCTACAACTATGTTTTTTCATCTTCATGAAGTCAATTAAGGTGTTGTCCAGATCAAACAAAACTGCTTTAATCATTGAGAAATCGGAGTATAACTTAATTTATATATCTATTGTAAGTTATTCGGCTTTAGTTCCGTCTTCGTAATAGACATTGTTGTGAGTAGGACCTTGGAGAGCTTCTATGATTTCATCCATAGCACTCTGAGATACCTCACTAGTGTTTGGCTTACGTCTTCTCATTATCGCATAAGGTGTGTATCCAATACCCTCAGGTTTATGATTGTCCGGATGATCTCTACTGTGAAGGGTTCCTACATAAACTCCTGCTTCACTGCGTTTAGGTTTCATGAACAACATCGAGAAGTTAGTCAAAGGAGCTGCTATATCTGGAACTACACTTAAACCAGCAATTTGTTCAAGTGGTTTTAATAACTGATTAGCGTTTGACATTTACTTTAGAATATACTTTCGATTTAAAAATCTATGTAGTATTCACTCAATCCTAAACAACGGAGCCATTATCCATTCTGACTTGCATCTAGGGCATTTGCTTGGCTTTCTTATCTTGTTTCTTTCCTTAAACTTAAAGCCGCATTTCTTACATTGCGCAGGTCTTTGCAATAATTTTTTTGGTTTAATAGAGTATTTAATATGCTTCAAATCCTCTAGAATCTCAAGCATTTCAACTTTGAAATCATTTGCTAGCTGCTGAGCTGATTTTTCTTCTCTGCTAAGGATTTCAATTATTTCTTCTCTTCGGGTCATTTTTTCTATGGGCTTTGCCAGAGCGGACTTTAGTCAAAATGGGCATTTTTGACAAGCAAAAAATGCAAGCATTTTAATTAATTATTTGAGGTGATTCCTCCCACCCACCTCCCCTAAAATTGGCAAAGCCTTTGTATACAGTTTATTTCAAATTCTTTTCAAAAAACTCAAAAACACGCTTTTCATACTCTTCTTTATTATAGGCATAGATCTCTCCATGATCTGCGTTTTCTACAATCCAGAGTTTTGTATCTTTATTTGCATCATGCAATATATGGGCTTCATTAACCGGTATTTGGCTGTCCTTGTTGCCATGTATTATCAAAACTGGCTTACCAATATTTTTTATTGCAGCTGCCGGACTTATGTCTTTTGGGTCAATTCCAAAAAATATTTTTCCATAAATCCCAGTCATATAAACAAATGGGCGTTTTAAAAAATAGAAATTTCTGTACATAGATTCTATCATATTATTTAGATTTGAATAAGCACTGTCAGCAACAATCGCTTTAACATCATTATTTTTGTTCATTATGGCCACTGAAGCTCCTAATGAAAATCCTAAAGCACCTATATTTTCCACGTCTTTCCTGCTTTTCAAATATTCGACAGCTGCATCAAGATCTTTAACTTCTTTGTAGCCTGCGGTAGTATAGCTTCCTTCACTTTGTCCGAAGCTTCTGAAATCGAACAGGAAAACATTGAATTTCTTTAACAAAAACATTGAGAACGGGAGAACATCCGCTTTATTTGTCGGGTAGCCGTGCATTACAATTATGGTGTCATTGCTTTTATCGCCAGGTAAAAACCAACCTTTTAGCTTTAAGCCATCTGAAGTTTCAAAAGTAACGTCTTCATATTTTAATTTAAAGCTTTGTGGAGTAAATTCAATAGGCCATTTGCCCGGTTTTATAGACATCATAAAGGTCAAGAAAGAGAATAAGATTATGAACGCAATAATCAATAGAAAAATAAAGATTAGGTTTTTTGGGATTATGTCTACCATGACTAAATAACACTAATAACCAGAATATAAATATATTTCTAAAATAAAAACCAAAATCAGCGAGAATCAAAGATTCTCTGGGTATTTGGAAAATTGGAAACACTAAAAAATCACAAAGCGATTTTTGGTGAACTTGGAAATCTAAGATACAAGGAAAATCAAAGATTTTCCGGTATCTCTTAGAAATTCAAAGAATTTCAAAGAGATTTCCAGTTTCCCGAAAATCTAAATATTTTCGAGGATGCCAAAAATTAAGGATTTCTGAGCATTTTCCAAAACCTTTAAAATACTCAAATAAACCCATGATTATTATGGACACAGTCGGATGTTTGAATTGGCTGAAGAAAAGCAACCTGTACGGGCTTTCAGAAAAACTTTCTATGCAGATGAAGAAAGTGTTTATCCCTTGCCTTAATGTCAAGGATGAGAAGATTCTTGTCGTGGGAGACACAGGTTTTGGGGACAAAAGCATAGCTGCGGTCCTATCCGGAGCTTATTATCTTGCAGCCCAGCAACTGAGCCTGGATGCAAAGCTTGTTTTCCAGTCAATAAAGAGCAGAGGTGATGTAGCTGATGAGGATGTTGTTACCTCCTTATCAGAGCTTCCTGATGGAAATATAATAATCCTCAACATGTCTGACAAGCTTGGAAACATAAAAGATCTCGGAAAAAGTTTCAGGAGATGGATAAAGAAAAAAAACCATAGGTTTGTTTCTGCAATGAGTTTAGGAGACCTGAATACTGATAAGATCAACCAGATTGTAGATCCTATGGACATCAGCTATAAGCCTTTTCAGGCAAACCATGAAAAATTAAGGAAACTTTTTGACCAGACTGATGAGATACACATAACAACCGATGCAGGGACTGATTTTTATTATAACATAAAGGGTATTGAGGGCATATCTGCAGACGGAAATTACACCTCTCCCGGTACCGGGGGCAATTTACCTGCCGGAGAAGTCTATGCGCCACCCAACGGGAAAAGGATAGAAGGCAAAATCGTAATCGATGGAAGCTCAAGAGTTCAAAATGGGACTATATTGGCAAAGGAGCCTATAACTTTAAAAGTCCATGATGGGAATATAACTGAAATAAGCGGAGGCGAAGAAGCTAAGGAGCTTGAGAATACTTTGAACTGGGCTGCTTCTGTGGCAAAACATCCAGGAAGCGTAAGAAGAATTTGCGAGTTAGGCATCGGATTGAATCCTAAAGCTAACATCGTCGGAGCGACTATAGTTGATGATAAGGTTTTAGGAACTGCACATGTAGGCATTGGAAGCAATTACTGGTTTGGCGGCAATATTTATGCTATAATCCATTTAGACCAGGTTTTTAAGAATCCTAAGATAGAGTTTGATGGGAAAACCATAGAAGTTTAATTATTCCGCTTCTTCAAGCATCCATTTTGGCAGATCCATATCTGGATTTTTTTTGTCAGAACTTTCGAAGTAAGTGCCTTTTTCTTTTTTGGGCATATTCTGTTGTGAAATTGAATAAATATATAAACATTTATTAGTAATGGCGAGTGATTACAAAGAAAAAGTTATTAATTTGACAATAATAAAGACAGAGTCTAATAAAACTAATAATAATCAAAAAATAAAA